>JAKDUN010000186.1 GCA_030457675.1 Brachybacterium sp.
TCCGCGTCGGCCCCGCCCGCGACATCCGAGGTGCCCCATCGCCCGCAGGTCCCCCCTCACCAAGCAGCCCGTGCTGAGCCGTCTGACACTGCCCGGTCTCGATCCGGCAGACGCCGACCAGCTGGAGGCGCACGCCCACCACGAGGCGCTCCGCCTCGAGGGCGCCGATCTCTCCGGTCTGGATCTCACCGGCGCGACCTTCACCGAGTGCGAGCTCGTGGGGGTCACCGCGCACACCACGATCCTGCAGCACAGCCGCCTGGTCGAGACCCGGATCGAGCGGCTGAACGCCCCGGTCCTGGACGCCACCCGCTCCACCTGGCGCGACGTGCAGCTCAGCGGCTCGCGCCTCGGGGCGCTGGACATCTATGACGCCGAGATCCGCTCCACCCGGATCTCCGGCAGCAAGTTCGACTGGATCAACCTGCGCTCGAGCACCCTCGAGGACGTGCTGTTCGAGGACTGCACGATCGAGGAGCTCGACCTCGCCGGCGTCACCGCCACCCGGGTCTCGTTCGTGAACTGCCGCGCCAGCTCCCTCGCCCTCGCCCACGCCCGGCTGAAGCACGTGGACCTGCGCGGGCTCGAGATGGGCAGCATCAGCAACCTCGAGCGGCTCGACGGCGCGACGCTCGACGCCCAGCAGGTCACCGCGCTGGCCCCGGCGTTCGCGAGCCACCTGGGCATCCGCATCGAGGGCTGAGCCACCCCCGAGCATCAGAACGCGGGCCGAGGTGATCCCCGACCCGCGCCTGTTGCCGTGATCGCACGCTCAGCGGCGCCCGCTCAGCCGCTGCTTGCGAGAACTGATCTCCCCGGTGTCGAACCCGGCCAGGTGCAGACCGCCGTGGAAGCGGGCGTGCTCGATCTTCACGCAGCGGTCCATCACCACGTCGAGCCCGCCGGCCTCCGCGATCGCGGCGGCCTCCTCGTTCCACGAGCCGAGCTGCAGCCACAGCGCCTTCGCACCGACGTCCACCGCCTCCTGGGCGACGCCCGGCAGGTCGGCGTCCTTGCGGAAGACGTCCACCACATCGGGCACCACAGGCAGGTCCGCGAGTGAGGCGTAGGCCGGGTGGCCGAGGACCTCCGTGGCGCGGGGGTTGACGAAATACACCTCGTACGGGGAGCTGGAGAGCAGGTAGGTGCTCACGAAGTAGCTGGCCCGGGCGGGGTTCGTCGAGGCGCCGACGATCGCGATCGAGCGCGCCCGGCGCAGGATCGCGAGCCGCTCGGGGGCCGAGGGGCCCTGCCAGGTGCGCGCGGGGGTGTCCGCCGCCGAGCCGGTCGCGGGGGCCGACGGCACGGCGCAGGCCTCCCCCGCTCCCTGCACGCTGATGCCGGTCATCGCTGCACTCCTGTCGCCGTGGTGATCGCCTGGTCGAGATCCCAGAGGATGTCGCCGATGTCCTCGAGCCCCACCGAGATGCGGATGAGGTCCGCGCGCACGCCGCCCGCCGCGAGCTGCTCCGCGGAGAGCTGCTGATGGGTGGTCGAGGCGGGGTGGATGACCAGCGTGCGGGCGTCGCCGATGTTCGCCAGGTGGGAGGCGAGCTGCAGGGATGCGATCACCTGCTCGCCGGTGGCGCGGGCCGCGGCGGCTTCCTGCTCGGGCGTCTCGAACTGCCCCGTCGGCCGCACGCCGAAGGCGAAGACGGAGCCGGGGCCCAGCGGCAGGTACCGCTGTGCCCGCTCGTGATGCGGATGGGACTCGAGCCCCGCCCAGGTCACGAAGGAGACCCGCGGATCCTCCTCGAGCCAGGTCGCGACGGCGCGCGCGCCGTCGAGGTGGGCGTCGATGCGCTGCGGGAGCGTCTCCACGCCCTGCAGCAGCTGGAAGGCGGACTGCGCCGGCAGGGACGGGCCGATGTCGCGCAGCTGCTCGGAGCGCAGCTTGGTGAGGAAGCCGTACTCGCCGAAGTTGTCCCACCAGCGGATCCCGCCGTAGGAGTCGACCGGCTCGGTCATGCCCGGGAAGTTCCCATTGCCCCAGTCGAAGCGGCCGGATTCGACGACCACGCCGCCGAGGGTGGTGCCGTGCCCGCCGAGGAACTTGGTGGCCGAGTGGAGGACGATGTCCGCCCCGTGCTCGATCGGCCGCACCAGGTAGGGGGTCGCGAGGGTCGCGTCCACGACCAGCGGCACCCCGTGCTCATGGGCGAGGGCGGCCAGGCCCTCCAGGTCGGCGATCTCCCCGGAGGGGTTGCCGATGATCTCGACGTACAGCGCCTTGGTCTCCGGCCGGAACGCGGCGCGGTAGTCCTCCACCTCGGAGGAGGGCACGAAGGTGGTCTCCACGCCGAAGCGGCGCAGGGTGACGTCGAGCTGGGTGACGGTGCCGCCGTAGAGCTGGGCGGAGGCGACGATGTGGTCCCCCGCGCCGGCCAGCGCGGCGAAGGTGATGAACTCGGCGCTCATCCCGGAGGCGGTGGCGACTGCGCCGATTCCGCCCTCGAGCGAGGCGATGCGCTCCTCGAAGGCGGCGACGGTGGGGTTGCCGAGGCGGGAGTAGATGTTGCCGTACTTCTGCAGGGCGAAGAGGTTCGCCGCGTCGGCCGCGTCGTCGAAGACGAACGAGGTGGTCTGGTAGATCGGCACCGCGCGGGCACCGTGCTGGGCATCGGGGGTGCCGCCGGTGTGCAGGGCGCGGGTGCGGAACCCGAAGCCGCCCGCGGGCGCCGACGGCGCGACGGCCGACGGGGTCTCGGCCGATGGGGTCACGGCCGACGGGGTCTCGGCCGATGGGGTCTCGGCCGACGGGGTCTGCTCGGTGGCTGCGCTCATGCGGCGGCTCCTGCGGTGGTCTTCGCCGGGTGGTCCTCCGGCAGGGTCGACCAGGCGGCCTCGGAGGCCTCCTCGGCGGGGACGCCGGGGACCACGGGCAGCAGGTCGGTGTTGAGCTCGGTGCCGCGGGCCCGGGCCAGGTCCTTCTCCTTCTCGCGCACGATCGGCAGGATGTCGCGTCCGAAGGCTGCGACCTCCTCGGTGAAGTGGAGGTAGCAGGTGAGCAGGAGGTTCACGCCCACCTTCTTGTACTCGATGACGCGATCGGCGATCTCCTCGGGGGTGCCGATGAGCTGGGTCTTGAAGCCGTCGTTGTACTGCACGAGGTCCTCGAAGGAGGAATCGGCCCACATGCCCTTGCCGTCCTTGGTGGAGGCACCGGCCTCCTGCACGGACTGGCGGAAGCCCTCGACGGCGGGGCGGTGGGCCTTGGCGACGATCTCGCGCAGGGTCTCCTCCGCCTCCTTGCGGGAATCGCGGGCGATGACGAAGCCGTTCAGCCCGAACGTCGGGGCGCGGCCGGCCTGCTGAGCCGAGGCGAGCACGCCGGCGACGTTCTCCTCATATCCCTCCAGGGAGCGGCCGTTGGAGAAGTACCAGTCGGCGACACGGCCCGCGGTGGTCTGCGCGGCGGTGGAATTGCCGCCGAAGAAGATCTCCGGGTGGGGGCGGCCGGGCACGTCGACCGGCTTGGGATTCAGGGTGAAGTCATCGATCGCGTAGTACTTCCCGTCCTGGGAGTACCCGTTCTCGGTGAGCAGGCCGCGCAGCGCAGAGATGAACTCCTCGGTGCGCACGTAGCGCTCGTCGTGCTCGAGCCAGTCCAGGCCGAACTTCACGAACTCGTCCTTCAGCCAGCCGGAGACGATGTTCACCGCGGCGCGGCCGTCGGAGAGGTGGTCGGCGGTGATCAGCCACTTGGCGAGCACACCGGGGTGCCACATGCCGGGGTGGAAGGCGGCGATGACCTTCAGGCGCTCGGTCGCGCCGAGCAGCGCCAGGGAGAAGGCGGAGGCCTCGTGCTGCTTGTCCGCGCCGTAGCTGGCGGCGTAGCGGGTCTGGGTCAGCGCATACTCGAAGCCGGAGTTCTCGGCGATCTGGGCGAGGCGCGTGTTGTAGGGCAGCTGCCAGTCGGTGCGCTGCTCGATGGTGGAGACGACGAGGCCGCCGGACACGTTCGGCACCCAGTACGCGAACTTCAGCGGCGTCTCGAAGGTCGAGGCGGGGACGGTGGTGGTCATGATTCCTCCGTGAGGGATAGGGGTCCAGGGTCGTTCAGGCGGCCGGGGCGAGCATCGGGTCGTCCGGTGGGAGGGCGGTGAGCACCCCGGCGACCGCGGCGACGGCCTCGGGGTTCTGCAGGGAGGTGATGTCCCCCAGCGGCTGCGGCGTGCGGCCGGCGCGGCGGTCCTGCTCGGTGTGGACCAGCTGGGCGAGCAGGCGGCGCATGATCTTGCCGGAGCGGGTGCGGGGCAGGTCCGGCACCGCGATCACGAAGCGCGGCTTGGCGATCGGGCCGATCTCGGTGGCGACGCGGGAGCGCAGGGCGCCTGGATCGAGGGCCGCCGCGGGCTTCTCTGTCGGATCCGTCGGGATCACGAACACGGCCACGGCCTGCCCGGTGAGCGCATCGTCCACGCCGGCGGCACCTGCCTCCTGCACCGAGGGGTCCGCGACCAGTGCGGATTCGATCTCGATGGTGGAGAGGCGATGCCCGGAGACGTTCACGACGTCGTCGAGGCGGCCGAGGATCCAGAAGCAGCCGTCGGCGTCGACCGTGGCGGAGTCCCCCGCGACGTAGTAGCCGCCGTGCTCGCCGCGGCCCGCGTAGTCAGCCCAATAGGAGTCGCGGTAGCGCTCGGGGTCGCCCCAGACGGTGCGGGCCATTCCGGGCCAGGGCCTGCGTGCCACCAGCGTGCCGGCGGCTCCCGGAGGCTGCTCGCGACCTTCGGCGTCGACGACGGCCATGTCGATGCCGGGCAGCGCCGCGGTCGCGGAGCCGGGCTTCAGCGTGGTCACCCCGGGCAGCGGCGCCAGCATCGCGGCGCCGGTCTCGGACTGCCACCAGGTGTCGATGATCGGCAGCTCGCCTCGGCCGAAGGTGCGGCGGAACCACACCCACGCCTCGGGGTTGATCGCCTCGCCCACGGTGCCCAGCAGCCGCAGGGAGGAGAGGTCGTGCCCGCTGGGCAGCTCGTCGCCGAACCAGCTCATGAAGGTACGGATCAGGGTGGGGGCGGTGTAGTAGACGGTGACGCCGTAGCGCTCGATGATCTCCAGGTGCCGCTCACGGGTGGGTTCGCCGGGGGTGCCCTCGTAGATGACCTGGGTGAGGCCGTTGCTGAGCGGGCCGTAGATCTCGTAGGTGTGGGCGGTGACCCAGGCGAGGTCGGCGGTGCACCAGTGGACGTCGGTGGGCTTCGCATCGAAGTGCGCCCAGTGCGCCCAGGAGGTGTGGGTGAGATAGCCGCCGGAGGTGTGGACCAGGCCCTTGGGCCTCCCGGTGGTGCCGGAGGTATAGATGATGAACAGCGGATGCTCGGCATGGAAGCTCTGTGCTGCGTGATGGTCGCTCGCGCGGCCGACGCTCTCGTGCCACCAGAGGTCCCGGCCCTCGGTCCAGGCGATGTCCTGACCGGTGCGGCGCACCACCAGCACGTGCTCGAGGTCCGGCAGGTCGCGAGCGGCATCGTCGGCGGCGGACTTCACCTCGACCGCGCTTCCCCGACGGAACTGCCCGTCGGAGGTGACCAGCAGCTTCGCACCGGTGTCCTGGAGGCGGAAGCGCACCGCCTCGGCGCTGAACCCGCCGAAGACGAGCGAGTGGACGGCGCCGATCCGGGCGCAGGCCAGCGCGATCACGATCGTCTCCACCAGCACCGGGAGGTAGACCACCACCCGGTCCCCAGGCACGATGCCGAGGCCCTCGAGGGCGTTGGCGGCCTGGGAGACGCGGCGCTGGAGGTCCTCGTAGGTGACGGAGTCGCGGTCGCCCCTCTCACCGTCGAAGTGCAGGGCGATCTTCTCCCCGTTCCCGGCGCGGACATGCCGGTCCACGCAGTTCTCGGCGACGTTCAGCCGCCCGCCCACGAACCAGCGGGCAGCGGGGACGGAGAGCTCGCCGGTGGCGGGGTCGAGGACCGGCGGCTCCCACTCGTGGGCGGTGTGCCAGGGCTCGGCCCACTCCAGCCGCCGGGCGGCGTCCTCCCAGAAGGCGATCGGATCGGCCGACGCCGTCTCGTGGGTGCGCGCGTCGAC
>JAKDUN010000187.1 GCA_030457675.1 Brachybacterium sp.
CGGTCGCGCGGCTGCACGCCTCGCTGCTGGCCGCGATGCCCACGGGCACCTTCACGGGTGTGGACCGGGTGACGATGCTCGAGTTCCTCGAGCGGCACGCGCCGACGGGGGCTGCCGACGGGATGTGAGCGTCCCGGGCCGCCTAGCGCGCGACACCGAGCAGCAGGAGCGCGGCGAGTCCCCCGTAGACCGTGCCGGCGATCGCGTCCAGCGCCAGGCGCACGCGACGCCGCTCGAGCACGGCGTCGCGGAAGAGGCCGGCCGTGCTGCCGATGGTGATGTCGACGATCAGCCCGATCAGCTGCAGCAGGAGGCCGAGCATGAGGATCTGGGCGAAGGGCCGTTCCTGGACCGAGCCGAGGAACTGGGGCAGGAAGGCGACGAAGAACAGTGCCACCTTGGGGTTGGTGAGGTTCACCAGGAAGCCGCGGCGGAACACGTCCGGGACGGTGTGCGCCTCCGCGGGCGCCGCCCCCGCGCTGCGCCAGGTGGTGATGGCGAGGAAGAGCAGGTAGCCGGCGCCGGCGAGCCGGATCGCGTCGAGGGCGGCAGGCACCTGGGTCAGCGCGACCCCGAGCCCGGTCGCGGCGACGAGGACCCAGATGGTCATCGCGGAGGTGACGCCGAACGCTCCGCGGACCGCCGCCCTGCGACCCTGGTTGATCCCAGTCGCGACCAGGAAGGCCATGTCCGGTCCCGGGGTCGCCAGGATCACCAGGACCGCCAGCAGGAATGCCGGCAGGACGGACACATCGAGCACTTCGCCACCTCAGACTCTCCGCGGGAGAATCTCCCGAAATTCTTGCCCTCACCTGGGCCACAAGAGAAGGTAGAGGGTGGCGATGTGGCGCCGCAATCCCCGAGTTGTGGCCAGAATGCGGGATGCTCCACCACTCTGCCGGGTGGGGTTACGCTGACTGCGTGCTCGACGACCTGGACTACCGCCTCATCGCCCTCCTGCGCTCGGACAGCCGCACCCCGATCGCGGCCCTGGCGCGAGAACTCGGGATCAACCGCTCCACCGTCACCTCCCGGATCGACCGCCTCGTGGACACCGGGGTGATCGAGGGTTTCACGATCCGGGTCAGCAGCGACCTCGAACAGGACTCGGTCCAGGGCGTCATGCTGGTGGCCACCGATACCCGCCGCAATCACGACATCGTCCACGAGATCCGCGGCTATCCGGAGATCGAACAGTTCCACTCGACCACGGGGACCTGGGACCTGGTGATCCAGCTGCGCTGCCGCAATCTTGCCGACTTCGATCTGGCGCTGGAGCGCATCCGGGCGATCCCGGGCGTGAACTCCACGCAGACGAGCCTGCTGTTCAGCTCGCTGCGGACCGGGTAGTCACCCCTTCGCCCGCAGAGGGCCTGCGCACCCACCCCACCACGGTGTCGACCAGCACGAACGCGGCGAGTGTCACTCCCATCAGCGGGAGCATCATTCCGAGACCGAGCGCGACGAGCAGCACCAGGGCCACGCCCCACCAGGGGGCACGGCGCAACGGCCCGCGGCGCGGGGCCCTGCCCGGCCCGCGGCCACCGCGGGTGGGCCGCCGCTGCCACCACATCGCGTAACCCCACAGGATCATCGCGACCAGGGTCGCGGCGATCAGGAAGAGCACGATCTGGTTGACCAGGCCGAACATCGTCCCCATGTGCAGATCGATGCCCCAGCGGGTGAGCTTCGCGGCGAGGTCCTGCTCGGCGAAGTCGCTCCGGTCCACGATCTCGAGAGTGGCGCCGTCGACGGCGACGACGTCGACCTGCGTCGGATAGCTGCGCTGGATCTCCTGCACCACCCAGGCGGAGTCCGCGTCGGCCGGCGGGAGGATCTCGACCAGGCCGGTGTCGATGCTGACCGCCTGACCTGCGGCGAGCACATCGTCGATCGCCGCCGGATCGGTGCGGTCCGCCGCGTCGCCGCCGGCCGGGGCCGCGCCGGATGCCCGTGGGAAGCGTGCCCGTCCCCCGTTGACTTCTCCGAGTGCTCCGCGTGCTCGCCGTGACCGTCGCTCGCCGCCGCAGACCCGGTCTCACCCGTCGCAGCGGGCAGACTGGGGCTGACGGCCTGGGTGGTGAACCCGAACGCCTCCCGGACCGTGCCGATGTTCCCCCCGCCGTACTGGGACCAGGTGATTCCGGTGGCGGCGAGGAACAGAGCGCCCAGCAGCACCCAGATGCCGGCGGAGGAGTGCAGGGAGAGGGTCCGGCGATACCCGCGGGCCCGCAGCTTCGGCCGCACCAGGTCCCGCCGTCGACGGGAGCGCCGAGCGCGCCGGATCCACAGACCCAGCCCGGCCACGGCGATCACGCCGAGCCAGGAGGCGGAGAGCTCGCTGTAGAGGCGACCGGTGTCCCCCAGATGCAGATTCCGGTGGAGGTGGTCGATCCAGCCGCGCAGCGGGAGAGCACCGCTGGTGCCGTACACGGTGAGGTCACCGCGCACCTCGCCGGTCGCCGGATCGAGGAAGACGGCGCGGGTCTCGCCCTCGGCGAGCGTGTCGTCGCTGTACATCACGCGCGTGGTGCCCCCGGGCTGGGGGGCCGGCCGCACCGCGGTCGGCTGCGCGTCCACGTCGAGGTATGTCTGCGCTGCCTCCACCTGCGTTGCCAGCGGAAGCGGCGCCTCGTCGGACGGGGCGGTCAGGGCCTCGGCGTAGACGACCTTCTCGAGCTGGGGGCTCACGGCGTAGAGCGCGCCGCTGGCCGCGGAGATCAGCAGGAACGGGCCCACCAGGATCGCCGCGTAGAAATGCAGGCGCAACAGGAGCGGGCCGAGCCAGCCCTGCGATGATCGGGAGGCGGTCACGATCTGCTCTCAGTTCTCGATGAGCCGTGCGAAGATCACGGTGTTGTCCAGGTGGTGCTCATCCGCATCGAGGTCGCCGCTGCAGGTGATCAGCCGCAGCTCCGGCCCGTCGGTCTTCCCGTAGACGGCGACCGTGGGGAACTCGTCCTTGGGGTACCGGGCCAGGTCGTAGACCTCGAAGGTCGCGACGGTCCCGTCCTCCCGGTCCACCTCGATGCGGTCACCGCTGTCCAGGGCCCCGAGCTCGAAGAAGACCGAGGGGTCGCCGCGCCAGGTCACGTGGCCCTCGATGACGGCGGGCCCGGTCTCGCCCGGGGTGGGCGAGCCGTCGAACCAGGCGGCGAGATCTGCCTGCTCGCCGCGGGGGGCGAGCAGCTCCCCGTCGTCGCCGAGCCCGATCGGGAAGACCTGCTCGTCGACACCGATCGCGTCGATGTGCAGCCCCGTCGGCTCAGAGGCCGAGAGCGGTTCCGCTGCCGTCTCCTCGGGCGCGGCCGTGGCCGGCTGCTGCGAGGGTTCGGCCGCCTCGGTGGACGGCACGACCGACGGCTCGCCGCCCCCGTCGTCCGACGGCTCTGTGCCGCCGTCCGACATCGGGGCGCTCGTGCTCCGCGCGGGCTGCGGCGGGGCGCCGACCTGGCTGGTCAGCGCGAACACCAGCAGTGCGGCGCCCAGCAGGGCGAGGACCGCCAGAACGACGGCCGCCGTGCGACGGCCGCCGTTCCGACGGATTGCTCCGTGAGAGGTCATCTCACTTCTGGGTCCGGCGACGACGCAGTGCGAAGGCACCGGCGGCCGCAGCGGTCAGCAGACCGCCGCCGGCGAGCATGGCGCCGGACTGCTCGATGCCTGCGGTGGTGCCGTCACCGGTCTCGGCACCGCCCTCGGGCCACTGCTCCATCTGGGCCAGGTCGAGCGTGCCGCAGGCGGCGGGATCGGTGGCCTCAGAGGGCAGGCTCGGATCCAGGTCCGACATCTGGTCACCGTCGTAGGTGCCGTTGCCGTTGTGGTCCACGCCGTGCAGCACCACGGAGCCGTCGCCCTTCTCGAGGCTCGCGGCGACGTCGTCGCTGACCTCGAAGGTGCGCTCATAGCTCGCGTCCCCGACCGGGAAGCGATCCACGGCCAGAGCGCTGTCGGGGCTGGTGTCGCCGTCGTTCGTCAGCGAGACCTGCACGCCGCCGTAGGAATCGGCCGCATCGGTGGTGCGGATCGCTCCGTCGGCGCCGGTGCCCTCCATGCCCGGGTCCGGGCACTCGTTCGCCCCGCCGATGTGGATGTGCTGGGCGTGGGGTGCCTCGGCGAGCATGCCGGCGCTGTCGAGCTTCACGGTGACCTCGTTGCCCTCGAGCGTGATCCACGCCGTGCCGGAGGCCCCGGAGTCGTTCAGCTCGCTGAGATGGGCCTCGAGAGTGGTGGCTCCCTGTCCGCCGTCATGGTCGTCGGCGAGCGCGGCACCGGAGGCGCCGAGCGTGCCGAGGGCCATCGTGGCCGCGAAGAGGGGGAGCAGTCGCTTCGTCGTTGTACGCATCGTGACTCCTTCGTCGGACGCCGGACGACCCTTCGGCCGTCGTGGGCGGCGATCCAGAAGGGGTTCGGAGCGCGGCCGGGATCGGATGGGAGGCAATTCTCGACCCGGTGCGGGGAATCGCGCCCCGCCGGGTCACGGCCTCTCGAACCGGGTCGCCGCGATCAGCCGGGCCACTGCCTGCTCGCTTCCCGTGATCCGGAGCCCGGCCAGCTCCGTCACCGGCCGGCCCCCGAGTATCCAGGCCTTCCATTCGGCCGTCGTGGCGTGCACCTCCGCGGCCGGGGCGGGCGGCTCGGGCACCTTCTCGACCACCGACCGCTCAGCGCTCACGAGGGCCGAGTAGGTCACCGCCTCCGCGCCCTCCCGTCGGGAGTCGCGGAGGTGGAGGCTCACGCGCACTCCCTCCTTCTCGGCGTCGTGGTCCGCTCGCCCCTCCGGGCGGGCATGCGCCCGCATGGCCAGGACCAGCGTGTCCGGGCTCATGTCAGCCTCCCAGGGCAGATCCGGGGAGCCGACGGCCCAGGCCGAGAGCGCGGCGTTGACCGCCTCGAGCCGCCGACCCCACTCGGTGAGCTCGTAGACGTCCACCCGGGCCGGCGCGGGCAGAGTGCGCCGGGTCGCGATGCCCCGCGCCTCGAGCTCCCGCAGCCGGGTGGAGAGCACGGCAGGGCCGATGCCGGCGACATCGCGCTGCAGCTCGGCGAAGCGCTTGGGCCCCAGCAGCAGCTCACGGACCACGATGAGGGTCCACCGCTCCCCGATCAGGTCAAGGGCATGGGCCGAGGCGCAGCCGTCGTTGTAGGAGCTGTAGGAGCGTCGCGCAGTCACAGCACGGATCCTACCGCCGTCAGTACTTGCTCCATAGTTCATCTTCTTCTAGTGTACGTGGTACTTCTCTTATGAAAGTCAGGTGCCATGATGGAGTCAGGACCCGCTGACGTCTGGCCGCTGGTGCACACGGAACGCCGGCGCCTCGTCGAGGATCTCGCGAACCTCCCCCGCTCCGCCTGGGACACCGCCTCGCTGTGCGAGGACTGGTCCGTGCACGACGTCCTCGCGCACCTGCTGGAGAGCGCCATGACCACGCGGCTCCAGTTCGTCGCCGGCATGGTGCGGGCCCGGGGCGACTTCCACCGCGCCAACCGGGACGGCATCGAGCGCTGGCAGCGCGCCGACCCGCAGCAGACCCTCGCCGAGTACGGCCGGGCCGAGCGCGCCACCAGGACTCCCCCTGCCCATCCGGCGACCCGCCTGGTGGAGGTGTACGTCCACGGCGAGGACATCCGACGGCCGCTGAGCCTCCCGGGGCGCTATCCGCGCGAGGGGATCCATGCGGCGCTGGCCCATCAGCTGCGCACCAAGGTCTCCTTCGAGGGCGGCAGGGAGCGCGCCGAGGGTCTGCGCCTGCGGGACAGCGACACCGGCATGTCCTGGGGAGAGGGTCCCGAGGTCGCCGGGCCCGCCGTGGACCTGCTGCTCGCGGTCTCCGGCCGCACGCTGGGTGACGGCCAGCTCACGGGACCCGGCGCCGCGACGCTCCTCGCCCGAGCCTGAGCTCCGGGCCGGGAACAGACGAGGCCCCCTCCCGAACCGGAAGGGGGCCTCGTCACTGCCTGGTGGAGACTAGGGGGGTCGAACCCCTGACCTGAAGCTTGCAAAGCTACCGCTCTACCAACTGAGCTAAGTCCCCGTATT
>JAKDUN010000188.1 GCA_030457675.1 Brachybacterium sp.
GGGGGGGGGGTGGAGGGGGGCGGGGGGGCCGGGGGGGTGGGGGGGGTGGGGGGGGCGGGGGGGTCGCGGGCGGGGCGGCGGGTGGGGGTGTGGGGGGCGGTGGGGCGGGGGGGGCTACTGGGCACCCGCCTCGGTGCGCCGGGGCCCGGGGCCGTTGGCGCATCCGCGGTGGGCGGGACTCAGATGAGGCCGTGCTCCTCGAGGAGCTGGCCGATCTCCCCGTGCTCGAGCCTGCCGCGCAGGTAGCCGCGCAGCGCGGCCGGGCCGGGCATCTCCACCTTCTTGCTGTCGCGCATGCGCGCCGAGGCCTCGAGCAGGTCGCGCACATCGTACGTGGAGCCCCAGGTCTCCGGCACGCCGCGCTCCACGTCGAGGAGTTCGTAGACGGCCTCCATGCCGGTGCGCACCGAGTATTCGGTCGTGAAGATCGTGTCGCGGCCGGTCTCCGCGAACTGCCCGAGGAACGCGAAGTTCGCCGCCACCTCCGGCACGACCTGCGGCCGGTCACCCGCGCGGCGGGGCATGAAGAAGCTCGTCACGTAGGGCATCATGACCGGCACGCACCGGGCGCCGGTCGCCGCGAGCTCGGGGATCTCCTCGACGGGCACGCCCAGGTGGTAGAGCCACTCCTGGGTGATCTCCTCGCCGGTGCACTGCGCCAGGGGCTTCTTCACGTAGTCGCCGTCGACGTCGACGAACAGACCGTAGACCCAGACAACGATCTGATCCTTCGGCTGCTTCTTGAAGTGCGGCTGGCGATTGACCGTCCAGCTCAGCAGCCAGGAGGAGTCCTCGGCGGTGACGATGCCGCCGGTGACCACGCGGCCGCTGAACGGATCGCGCTGGGCGATGCGCTCGATGTAGGCGGGGATGCGCTCATCGAGCGTCGTGACGGTGGCCGATTCCCACTTCGTCTCCTCGATCGAGGAGCAGAAGACCTCCGGGCGCCCGAACGCCGGGTCCTTCTTCGCGATGCGCTTCCACAGGTCCCAGGCCGGGGCCGGGCCCTCGTTGAGGGCTGCGGGCGTGTGGTGGTCGCCGTCATCGGAGTTGTCCACGAGCGAGCCGATCGTCATGAGCGCGAGGTCGTGCTCGCCGAGCTCGATGGTCTCTTCGGCGCCGTCGCGGCGGCAGCGGATCGCGGTGGCGCGGATCTCGCCGTTGCGGTGGGCGAAGTCCACATCGAGGACCTCGGTGCCGGAGCGGAAGACGACGCCGTGCTCGGTGAGGTAGTGCATGAGCGGCAGGACGAAGGACTCGTACTGGTTGTACTTCGTGAATTTCAGCGCCGTGAAGTCGGGCAGCCCGCCGATGTGGTGGATGAAGCGGTGGAGGTAGAGCTTGAACTCGAGCGCGGAGTGCCACTCCTCGAAGGCGAACATCGTCCGCCAGTACATCCAGAACGGCGAGTCGAGGAACTCGCGGCCCATCACCTCGTCGATGCGCTTGCCCTCCATCTCCGCACGCTCGGCGAGGAAGATCTTCAACAGGTCCTTCTGCGCCCGCTTCGGCAGGTCGAAGCGGCCCTCGTGGCCGGCGTCCTCGCCCCGGCGCACGGTGGCGCGGCGCAGCGAGTAGTTGGGGTCGTCCTTGTTGAGCCAGTAGAACTCGTCGAGCACGGAGGCGTCCTCGAGCTCCAGGGAGGGGATGGAGCGCATCATGTCCCACAGGCACTCCATGTGGTTCTCCAGCTCCCGGCCGCCGCGGATGACGAAGCCCTTCTCCGGGACGTCGAGGCCGTCGAGCGCACCGCCGGCGATCTCGCCCTTCTCGAGGATCGTGACGTTGGCGCCGGGGACCCCGGCGTCGCGGATGAGGAAGACGGCCGCCGCGAGCCCGGCCAGCCCGCTGCCGACGATGTAGGCCTTCGTCTCCTGCGCGTGCTGTGCGGGTCGGGGACGCGCGAACGCCTCGTAGTTACCTGCCGTGTGCTGCATGATCCATCCTTCCCATCGCGTGCCGGATGCCGATCACCCGGCCTCAATATTGAGTGTACTCAGAATTGAGTCGACTACAATGGCCGCATGGAAACTCGGGATGACACGGAGCTGGCGCCCTCGGCGACGCTGGGCAGGCGCGAGCGGGCGAAGGCGGAGAAGCGCGCCCGCATCCTCGCCGCGGCGCGCGCACTGTTCGAGGAGCGCGGTTTCGAGCGGACCTCGATGAGCGAGGTCGCGCGCGCGGCGGATGTGGCCGAGGGCACTGTCTTCCAGTATGCGGCGACGAAGGTCGAGCTGCTCATGATGGTCGTCGATGCGCTCTGGGGAGCCCACGAGCGCGCGACGACCACCCCTTCGTTCTCTGCGTTCGTCGCGCCCGGCGCCGCGACGGCGGGCGGGGAGACCGCGGACCGGATCGCGGAGCTGATCTCGCCGCTCGTCACCGCGATGCGGCGCTGGTCCGAGCTTGCGACGTGGGTCGCCCGCGAGATCCTCTTCGGTGCGGACATGCCGCATCGCCGGCGGGTCCTCGACCACGTCGATCGCCTCGAAGAGCAGATCGCCGCGCGCCTGCAGGACGGTCAGGCCGACGCTTCCGGTGCGATCGGAGCGGCGCGGGACGGTGCGACAGGCACTGCCGGCGAGGAGCCCGGTGCGGCTGCGGCAACCGGCGCCCGGCTCATCGTCGCCGGGGTGCTGGCCGAGCTCAACCGCTCCCGGCAGGGGCGCATCGACGGCGAGGACGTCGATGTTGTGCTCCGCAGGCTCATCGACCTCGTGGTGGCGGTGGCGGGCGCCGCCCGGTGATCCGGAAGCCGTCCGGGCCGTTCGGGCCGCCGCTGGTACCGGCCGGCGCCGCCGCGATTGCCCACCGCGCGGCCGGCAGGCGCGTGCCCGCCGCGGTCGTGTAGGGCCCCACGGTCAGGTCCTCGCCCAGTAGGGCGGGGGCGATGGCGCCATCGGAGAACTCCATTGCCGGAGATGTCGTTGTCCTCGTAGGCCCCTGCTGGAGTCCATCCTCTAGCCTTGATGAGCGCCTCGGCGTCCTCCCTGTGGCGGTCCACACCCAGGCGACGGTTCTCGCGATCCTGAGAGATCCGCAGGTAGACGGCGGCCCGCCGAGGCTCAGCACTCATGGAGTCAATCTACGTCAAAGGTTATTCGGCTACCGAACGTGGTGGAATTTAGCCTTGATCCACCGATCTGCTTGATGGCAAGGGCTGTGCCTGGATATGAGTGCGAACGCGGTGCGAGGGCAGGAGGTAGTGTCCCGGTCTCTCACCGGTTTCTTCCACAATTGTTTCCCAGGGCTTCCTCCAAGACCCCGCGGCATCGTGCTCGTGCAGGAGCGGTGTGGTCAGGACGATGATCGTGTAGGTGGACTCAGAGCTGCTTGCCATAACCGTGCGAACTCCTTCGCCCACGGCCACTGTCTCGGCAGATGGAGGATCAGCCTTCTGGCTCGGTGAGCAATCCGTGCGGGTACGCCTATGATCCGTGTTCGCAGCGTCTGGGCGCGCACTGTGCTCAACCGTCCACCGATGAGTCCGGCCGCAGCTCGCAGCAGGTTGTGAGTGATCGCAGCGATTGCCACCCAGGCGGCATTGGCGTTGAACACCCCGGAAGGCATATGCGCCAGTGCCCCGTTCTTCAACTCCGCATTGATCTGCTCGATGATCGCGTGCTTCCGATGCACTTGATCAGCAACCACAGCATCGAAACAGTCCAGATCGACGGTTGTGAAGAACGCGTGGTACCGGTACAGATCGAACAAGGGGTTCTGCCCGGCGGACCGTTTCTTCTCGTTAAGTTCAGGGATGCGTCGCACCACCAGGCGTCCCGTCGCCTGGAGGGACTTCTTCTTCGAGGTGAACGCGGTGAACGGGATCTCAGCGACTTCGGCTTGGCTGATCCACGTCCGGGAATCCTCGTCATAGATCGCATCCGGGTAGGCGATACCCGTCCATGCATCATCGCTGATCGCTGCGATCGCTGCCTTGATCCTTTTGTCCATCCGCACTGTGATCGACACATGAGCTCCGGCGTCCCGGGCGGTTTTGACTACTGTCGAGGAGTAGTACGCCGAATCAGCCCTGACCAGGGCTGGGAGGTCGGAGTTGATTCGGGCTGTGGTGGCCAAAGCGTCGGCGACGAACTTGTCAGCACCTCGAGCTGACGAGGTTGAGCCTTTGCGCAGGCGCTGGCCGACGATGATCTGGTTGGAGTCACGCGTCGAGGCTGTGGCCAACAGCACGTTGAGTCCACGACTGCCTTGGTAGCCGAACCCGGCTCCCTGCTTCGACGCGGAATGAACATCGATGACAGTGTCATCGACATCGACGAAGGTCATCGATGCCTGTGCACTGTCCCGGTCGGTGGGCAACAGCGGTGTGTGGTTGTTGAGGTTGGTCAGGAAGCGGGAGGAGATCGCGTCGAGTTGCCTGACATGGCCGAAGGCGAACGAGCGGAGGAACGCGCCCAGTGTCGAGGGCGCGTAGACGCGGTCGAAGAGGTGTTTCATTCCGCCGTGGCGGACGATGTTCAATGTCATCGATCGAGTCAGCCCCGGCGGCCATTCCCGCGATGAGGGTGGCCAGCTTCGGGGCTGGGTTCGCTCCCTTGTCCGCGCCGGTTCGGCAACAACGACACCGAACGGCTGCGGCGTCGTGAGCGTGTGCGGTCGATCGATCCGAGGATTCATCGGGCCGCGCTGCGCAAGCTGCGTCAGGTGGGGTCCGCGGAGTCTCTCGAAGACCTCCGCGTCCCGCCCGGAAACCGGCTTGAGGCCCCCAAGGGCGATCGGGTCGGACAGCACAGCATCAGGATCAACGACCAGTGGCGGATCTGCTTCGTGTGGACCGACGCCGGACCGGAGGAGGTGCAGATCGTTGACTACCACTGACAGGATCGAGCCGATCCACCTGGGTGAGGTCCTCATGGAGGACTTCATCGAGGGCTTCGGCATCACGCAGAACAAGCTCGCCGTGTCGATCGGAGTGCCGCCTCGGCGGATCAACGAGATTGTGCATGGCAAGCGAGGGATCACAGGGGACACCGCGCTGCGGCTGGCGAAGTACTTCGGCACCTCGGCCGAGTTCTGGATCAACTTGCAGAGCCACTACGAGCTTGACCGGGCTGAGGACGCCGCGGGCGCGCAGATCGCGGCGATCACCCCGCTGCGGGTCGCGTGAACTCGCCCAACCTGCAGGTAGTATTCGGTCAGCACCGTTATGCCGTGAGATTCGACTGGGGCCCTGTGGGCGCACAGGCGGCGGAGACGGATCTCGCGGTGGTCGTCGACGTCCTAAAGTTTATCGGCGTCAGTTTGCGTCGCGGTCGAGCGTGGGATGAGTGTCGTTCCCCGCCGGCGGAAGGGTTCCGGAGCAGAGGCCTTCGCCCGTGACCGTGACGCCGTCCTGGCAGGCGGTCGGCTCGAGGCGACTCTGCCGGACTCGCCGCACTGTCCTCTCGTTTTCGCCAGCATCGCTGCTCACTGAGTGCGCCGTCCCCCGACTCGTCCTGCCCTCGCCGAATGGGTCCACGATCAGCACGATCTGGATGGGCCAGGTGCTCAGGTCGTCACCGCCTGTCTCTGCAACTCCGCCGCAGTGGCAGACGTCGTTGCAACGCGACTGGAAAATGAAGGGTCGGTGGCAGTAATTGCGGCTGGGGAGCGGTGGCGTGGCGATGGCTCCATCCGGCCAGCACTTGAAGGTCACCTTGGCGCTGGGGCCGTGCTCTCTGAACTTGCCGGTCTCGGATACCGGGATGCGATGAGCCCCGAGGCTTCCGCTGCCGCCGATCTCATGGATACGGTCAAGGCACGTCTGTTCCAGTCCTTGCGCGATTGCGTGGGTGCGCGGGAGTTGGAAGAGATGGGCTCCGTGCCGACGTCGATGTGGCAACTGCTGTGGACGTCTCGCGAGTGGTCCCGGTGCTCGTTGACGGGGTCTTCCGAGCGCGCAGGGAAGCCCCGTTGAAGCCCTGATTCCGGCAGCTTCGTCGTGTCCGCTGGTGTGCTGCTGATGGTTCTATGTGCCGGAACTCGGTGGAGTTCCG
>JAKDUN010000189.1 GCA_030457675.1 Brachybacterium sp.
CGCGAGCGCTCACCACCCGGCGGGCGGCCAGGCCTCCCCGGCCACGAGGGCGTTGAGCTCGTAGGCGCCCTTGCCGTCGAGGGATTCGCGCAGGATGTCCGCGTGGCCGGCGTGGCGGGCGTTCTCCTCGATCTGGTGCAGCGCGTACCAGCGCAGGCTCCAGGTCTCGCGCCCCTCGAACCAGGGCTGGCCGGGCACGGGGCCGCGGGTCTCCGGATCGGCGGAGCGAATCGCGGCGGCGAGCTCCTCGCCGACCCGGCGCAGCTCCTGGCTCAACGAGTCGGAGGTGTCGTCCGCGCGCAGGGCCTCCGGGGCGATGGTGCCCTCGGCCTGGAACTGCTGCAGGTCGCTGACGGGCGAAGCCGGTGCCTCGGGGGCGGCGGCGAAGGTCAGCACGGCGCGGTCGGCCACCAGCAGCACGTGCCGGGCCAGCGCTCCCAGGCTCATCCCGGAGGCGCTCGGGACCTGCGCGAGCTGCTCGCGGTCGAGGCCGTGGAGGGTGGTGGCGATCTGGTCGATCTGCTGCTGGGCGAAGGTGGCGAGGCTGTCGCGCTCGTCGGTGGTCTCGGCGGTCAGGAAGGGCATCGTGCTGTCTCCTCGAGGTGGGCCGCGCTGTTCTGCGAGGCGCTGCTGGGGTCGAGATCCACAGTCCTCCCTCTTGCGGACAGATCCTGTCCGCAAAGTGGGGCAGAGTGTGTCCATGAGCGATGTGACCACGAGAGCGCTGCGGCTGCTGGCCCTGCTGCAGTCGCGTGCCGTGTGGACCGGGCCGGAGCTCGCCGCCGAGATGAGCGTGACCACGCGGACGGTGCGCCGCGACGTGGACCGGCTGCGGGAGCTGGGCTATCCGGTGCTCACCTCGGCGGGGCACGGCGGCGGCTATCAGCTCGGCGCGGGCCAGGCCCTGCCGCCGCTGCTGCTGAGCTCGAACGAGGCGGTCGCCGTGGCGGTGGGGCTGCGGCTCGCGGCCTCCTCGGGGGTGGACGGCCTGGACGAGGAGGCGCTGCGGGCGCTCGCGGCGCTGGACCGGATCCTCCCGGCGCCGGTGCGCGCGGAGGTCGGCGCGATCACCGAGGCGATGGGGGTGATCGCCCGGCCCGCCGTCGGTGTCCGCTCCGAGGTGCTGATGACTCTGGCCACCGCGGTGCGGGACGGGGTGCGGGTGCGGGTGGACTACCAGCGGGCCGACGGCGAACGGGCCGAGCGGAGGCTGGAGCCGCATCGGGTGCTGTCGGTCGAGGGGCGCTGGTACCTGTTCGCCTGGGATCTGGGCCGCGAGGACTGGCGCACCTTCCGGCTGGACCGCATGCACACTGTGCACGCCTCGACGTTCACCATCGCTGAGCGGCCCACCCCGGACATCGAGGCCGCGGTGCGCGAATCGATCACCGTGGGCGGCTACCCGCAGTCGGCGACGGTGCGGATCCTCGCCCCGTTCGAGGAGGTCGCCCCGACGGTCCCGGCGCGGGCGGCGACGGTCACGGACGACGGACCGGACGCCTGCATCCTGCGGGCCGGGACCGGGGAGATGCACTGGATCGCGATGCACCTGGCCTGGATCGGCGCCCCGATCGAGGTGATCGACCCGCCCGAGCTGCTGGACGTGATCGAGCAGTTGGGCACCTGGGCGGGCAGGGTGCGCCGGGCAGCCGACAGTGACCACCGCAGCGACGGCAGCGGCGGCGGCCTCAGACGACCAGCAGGCTGAGCGCGGCCGCGACGGTGAGCACGAGGATGAGGTTCTCGAAGACCTTCTGCGGGATGCGTCGAGCCACCTTCGCACCGGCGAACGCGCCGATCAGCACGACGGGGATCAGCATCGCGTCCATCACCAGGGTGTCGCGGGTGATCAGCCCCAGCCCCGCCGAGAACGGCACCTTGAACAGGTTGACGATCGCGAAGTACCAGGCTGAGGTCCCGAGGAACGTCAGCACCGGCATCCGCATCGCGTAGAAGTACAGCGACATCACGGGCCCGGCGGCGTTGGCGACCATGGTGGTGAATCCCCCCAGCAGTCCGTAGCCCATGCCCTGGGCGGCGGCGAGGGCGCCGGGCTGCGAGCCGCCGGGGGCGGATACTGCGGCCGGCGACCCCTCCGCCGTGGTCCCGGCCGTCCGGGCCGCTCGGCGCCGGGCCAGCTGCCGGCGCGTCACGGTGAGGACGACCAGGGTCAGCAGGATGATGCCGATGGTCAGCCGCACCCCGTCGCCGTCCACGCGGGCGAAGTAGAACACTCCGATCACCACACCGATCATGGCACTGGGCAGGAGCCTGAGCAGGGTGCGCCAGTCCGGTTCGCGTCGGTAGACCCACAGCGCGGTCATGTCGCCCACGATCAGCAGGAGCAGCAGCGCGGCGGTGGATTCCTTCGCGGGCATGGCCAGGGCGAACACGCCCACGGCGATGGTGCCCGCGCCGGGCAGGGCGGTCTTGGAGAAGCCGACGATCAGCGCGCCGAGGGCCACCAGCAGCCACGGGCCCACGCCCAGGTCGGGGATGAGCGCGGCGAGATCAGGCATGGTCAGGAAACCTACCAGCGTCCGGACCTGCTCGCGGTGGTGTCCGCCGGGACGGGCTGTCCACATTCTTCCCGCGGCCCTCGCTCGTCAGGCCAGGTCCACTTCGCCTGGGAGGGGACACACCGACGTGCCCCTTCCGCGACTCAGTGGAATCGCTCGCCTCCCTGGAAAGCAGGCACCCATGTCACTCGGGGTCTGGCTCCGTGAGGTCGCCGACGGGCTAGGACATCTCTTGGCGTTACTCGCGCCGTTCGCGCCGTACGCCACAGCGTTCGCTGCGTTCGTCGCCGCCATGATCGCCCTCTCCTCACTCAGCCACCGACGCCGAGCCGATAGCCGCGCTGAGTGGTGGCGACGGGTTGAGTACGCGATGGACCTGACCCGGGAGGAGGGCAAAGTAGGCCGGAACACTGGCATGCAGCTCCTGACCCATCTGCTCGATGACAGGAGATGGGACGAGGTCGACGTGAAGATGCTCTCGGAAGCGAACGAGATCCTCATCAGCGAAGTCGTGGACAAGCTGTCACTGGGACCGCGTGCGCCAGAAGTCCCTGTCGACTCAGGCAGCCTGTTCAGTAGACTGAGAGCCCTGACGATCCGAAGGAGGTCGTGATGAGTGTCGACAGTCGCCCATTGCGCGCCCGGGCAAAGAAGCCCTTCACCGTCATCATGAGATCTCGGAACAATCAGCGCGTTCTCGTGCAAGACCCTTTGGATGCACAGTTCCTGGAGCTCGCCGACGCGTTCCAGATGAAGGCTCGAAAGATCACGGGCGAGCTCCCCGCCCAGGAGCGCCGCCCCAGGGCCTCTCGCTGAGCCGGATCGCAGGGCGCGTGTCGCCCGCCTCGTGGACGTCGCCGACCGAGCCGCGCGTGCTCACCGATTGTGCGCTGAGGACCTATCGCGACGTCGAGCATCGGTCCACAGCGCACAATCGATGGCGCAGGTCGGCCGACCGCTCAGCAGCGCCGGGCCAGGTCAGCCGATCCGGCCGCTGGGCCGGATCAGCTGATCCAGGCGGTGTCCACGTCTCCCCCGTCGGCCGCTGCCCGGGCGGCGCCGATGACCAGGGCGATCGCGGCGGCGCCGGGATCGATGACGCCCTTGGCCACCTCGCCCACGTAGCTGGCACGGCCCCGCTTGGCGGCGGTCTCCGCCGTCGCCCGGGCGGCGTCGACCGCGGCCTTCTCGGCGGCGGCGAGCGCCTCACTCGGCGAGGAGCCGGCCTCGACGGCGGAGCGCAGTGCGGACACGGCGGGGTCGAGGGCGTCGACCATGGTCTTGTCCCCGACGTCCGCCTCGCCGTACTTCTGCACGGTGGCCTGCCCGGCCGCGAGCGCCTCGGCGAACTGGGCGAGGGACGGCGACCCGGCCCCATCGGCCGCCCGGACGCGGGCGGACTCGCCCTCGGCCCCGTCGGCCGCCTTGGCGAGGTCGCGGAAGAACATCCCGAACAGGGGCCCGCTGGTGCCGCCCACTCCGAGCCAGCCCATGTACATCGTGGTCACCCACTGGCGGTAGGTGGCGGGCTGCTCGGTCTCGATGTTCTGCGCGGCGAGCTTCAGGGCGGTGCGGACATTGGTGCCGAAGTCGCCGTCGCCGGCGCGGCGGTCGAGGTCGCCGAGCGCCTCGGCGGCTCCGCCGACGCTCTCGTGCACGCCCCGGATGAAGGCGTGGCCGAAGTCGTCGGGCAGGGGATCCGTGCTGGTCGTCGTCGTGGTCATCTCAGTCTCCTCACCAGGTCAGGGCAGGGGTGCGGACGGGCGCGTCCCAGAGTCGGGCCTGCTCGTCGTCCAACGGCATCAGGGTGATCGAGATGCCGTGCATGTCGAGGCTGGTCACGTAGGAGCCGACCAGGGAGCGTTCGATCGCCACTCCCGCCTCGGCCAGTTGGTGGTGCAGGGAGCGGGCCACCAGGTTCAGCTCGAGCGGGTAGGTGCCGCCGAGTCCGTTGACGATCGCGAGAACCTGGTCGCCGCGGTGCAGCTCGAGCTCCTTGCGCAGCGGGTCCAGCAGCAGCTCGGTGAGTCCGTCGGCGTCGCGGAAGGGGACCCGGCCCCGACCCCGCTCGCCATGGATGCCCACGCCCAGCTCGACCTCGTCCTCGCCGAGGGTGAACTGGGGCTCCGCATCCCCGGGGTGGGTCCCGGCCGAGAGCGCGAGGCTCATGGTGCGGGCGCGGCGCGCGGCGCGGCGGCCGATCGCGGCGACCTCCGCCAGGCTGGCCCCGGCCTCGGCGGCGGCGCCGCACAGCTTCTCGACGATGACGGTGGCGGCGGTGCCGCGGCGCCCGGGACCGCCCTCGCCGCCGGTGTCGGTGGCGAGGTCGTCGTCCACCAGCACCATCTCGGTCTCGACGGCGTCGTCGCCGCTGATCTCCCCGGCGATGCGGAAGTTCAGCACGTCGCCGGTGTAGTTCTTGACGATCTGGACCACGCCGCGGCCCGCGTCGGCCGCCTTGGTCGCCTCGAGCACCTGCAGGGCGGTGGGGCTGGCGAACACGGCGCCGGCCACCGCGACGTCGAGCATGCCCGTGCCCACGAAGCCGGCGTGCAGCGGCTCGTGCCCGGAGCCGCCGCCGGAGACCAGGCCCACCTTGTCGGTGGCGGGCCGACGACGGGTGATGAAGCGGTGCTCCTCGTGCAGGTCGAGCATGAGGGGGTTGCTGAGCACGAGTCCCTCGAGGGCCTCGGGGACCAGATCCTCGGGATCATTGACGATGCTGCGACGCATGGTGCGCTCCTTCCGGGCGGGGCGGGTGACCCCTACGTTATCCCCCTGTGATGCGCGCCGCAGAGACTGCACTGGGGATCGCGTACGGTGCTGGTCATGCGCCTGCTCCTCCTCCGCCATGGTCAGACCCCCAGCAACGTCGAGGGGATCCTCGATGCCGGCTATCCCGGCCCCGGGCTGACCGCGCTCGGCCACCGACAGGCCGAGGCGATCCCGGCGGCGCTGGCGCACGAGAAGATCTCCGCCCTGCACGTCTCGCGCCTGCTGCGCACCCATGAGACCGCGGCTCCGCTGGCGGCCGCGCTGGGGATCAGCCCGCAGCTCACCACGGGCCTCGAGGAGATCAGCGCCGGCGAGTACGAGATGCGGCGGGACGCGGACGCCGTCGCGGCCTATCAGGACAACCATGCGCGCTGGAGCGCGGGAGAGTTCACCGACGGGCTGCCCGGCGGGGAGAGCGGCCGTGCCTTCTGGGAGCGCTACACCGGGGCGCTGCGCCGCATCGCCGCAGCCCACCGTGAGGACGAGACCGTGGCGGTGGTCAGCCACGGCGCCGCGATCCGCGTGTTCGCCGCAGTGGTGGCCGGACTCGGCGCCGCCTCCCTCGAGGACCGGCCGCTGTTCAACACCGGCATGGTCACCCTCACCGGACACCCGGACGAGGGCTGGGAGCTGGAGGACTGGGTGCGCGAGCCGATCGGCGGCGCCCACCTGCTGGCCGGCACC
>JAKDUN010000190.1 GCA_030457675.1 Brachybacterium sp.
TGCGCATTGCCCTCGTCCATGCTCACCCGGGGCCTCCACTGCAGCCGTTCCCGGGTGCGGCGCTGGTCGAACCAGTGCGCGGTGGACATCTGCTCGGCGAGGAACTCGGTCATCGGCGGCTCGTCGTGGCCGGGACGCTTCTCCCAGACCCGCTCGATCACGCGACCGGCGAAGCGGGCTGCGGAGCCGGGGACCCGCAGGGTCGGCGCCGGGATGCCGGCGGCCTCGCACCAGCCGGCGAACACATCGCGGACCGTACGGGGCTCGCCGTTGGAGACCACGAAGCTTTCCCCGTGCACGTCCTCGATGCGGTCGAAGCCGGCGACGATCGCGTCGGCGGCGTTGGTGACGTAGGTGGTGTCGATCAGCGCCATGCCGTGGTCCAGCAGCGGCAGCCGGCCCCGGCGGGCGCGGTCCACGATGCGACCCACCAGCTGGGTGTCACCGGGGCCCCACACCACGTGGGGGCGGATCGAGGTGACCTGGAGGCCGTCGACCCCGTCGGCCGCCATCGCCAGCAGCTCGGCCGCGGCCTTGGTGCGGGAGTACGGGCCACGGGCCGTCGAGGGATCGGCGGCGGTGGCGTCGGCGCCGACGATCGCCCGGCCCAGATGGGCGACCGACGGCGAGGAGACGTTCACCAGGGCGCCCCCGCCCTGGGCGCGCAGCGCGTCGACCACATGGCGGGTGCCCTCGATGTTGATCGCCCGGTACTCGTGCTCGGGACCGGAGATCGACACCTTCGCGGCGAGGTGGATCACCGCGTCGGCGCCCTTGACCGCGCGGCGCACGTCTCCCGCGTCGGTGAGGGAGCCGGTGACGTCCTGGACCCCGTCGATATCGGCGGGACGGCGCTGGAAGGCGCGCACGGTGGCGCCGCGGTCCCGCAGCGCGCTCGCGACCGCGCCGCCGAGCATGCCGGACGCCCCGGTGACCAGGACCGTCGGCGCGCTCACAGGGCCTCCGCCCGCTCGCCCGCGAGGGTCTGGGCGGCCCAGCGCGACAGCGCCGCCCGGTCGATCTTCGAGTTGTGACGGATGTCGGTGGGCAGCGCGCTGGTGGTGAACACCGCGACCACCTCCGCACCGGAACGGTCGCGCACGGCGCGGCGCACGGCCTCCTGCAGGGAGGGCTCGGCGGGACGCGGGCGACCGGGCTTGCCGGGGCGATAGCCGTGCTCGGTCTCGAGGATCACCACCACCTGCTGGGTGCCGCGGGGCCCGACAGCGGCGGCACCGGCGCGGCGCACCGTGGGCACGGATTCCGCGGAATCCTCGACCTGGACCGGAGTGAGCAGCCTCGAGGGCGTGGCGAGCACGTGGTCCGCGCGGCCCTCGACCCAGAGCCGGCCGTCCGCATCGAGGTGGCCGACGTCGCCGGTGGCGTGCCAGCCCGTGAAGCGCATCGAGGTGTGGGTGGTGCCCCAGAGCATCAGGTACCGGTCGCGCACGTGCGGGCCGCGCACGAGGACCTCCCCGATCTCACCGGCCTGGTGGGTGATCTCCCCGGTGGTCGCCCCCAGCTCGTCCATCACCGCGATCGCGATCTCGACGCGCGGCACCGGGCGGCCGACGCACACGCCGGAGCCCTCGCCCGCCTCCTCGATGCCGTCGAGGTCGATCGCGGCCACGGCCAGGCACTCGGTCATGCCGTACGGGGTCAGTGCCGTCGCCTCCGGCATCAGGGTCCGCAGTTCGCGCAGCAGGTGCGCGGGGATCGGTGCGCCGGCGGAGAAGAAGCTCGCCGCCTGGGCCATCGCGGCACGGCCGGCCGCATCCAGCTGATCGGCGGTGTCGATGATGTTGCGCAGCGCCGCCGGGGCAGTGAACACGGCCGGGCGGCCCAGCGCGGCGATCGCCGCGGCCAGCGCCGGGGCGGTGAGATCTCCGGGGCGCATGATGTCCATGTCCGGCACCACCGTCGGTGCCCCGAGGGCCGGTCCCAGCAGGGCGAAGGTGGCGAAGCCGGCGACGAGCCCGCGCTCCGGGGCCAGGTCCAGGGTGTCCCCCACGGCGGCGAACATGGCGCCCAGCTGGCGGTGGGTGAGCACGGCGCCCTTGGCGGGGCCGGTGGAGCCGGAGGTGAACAGGATCGCGGCGTCCGCATCGGGCTCGGGCCAGGCCGCGTTCAGCGGTGCCCCGAGCTCCCGCATCATCGAGCCGGAGCGGGCGAGCTCCGCGATCGAGGTCTCCACCCCGAGGGCCGCGCGGTCCACGGTCGGCAGCTGCTCGACGGAGAGGCGGCGGCCGGGCCAGCCCATCGTCCGCGCGCCCACCAGGGCCCGCTTGATGCCGATGAACCAGTCCGGGTGCGCACCGATCGTGGCGCGGGTGAGACCGGGCAGGCCCAGTCCCGCGTCGGCGATCACGGCGACGGCGCCGATCCGGAAGCAGGCGTAGAGCACGCCGGTGAGATCCGCGCCGGGGGTGATCAGCAGGCTGACCCGGTCCCCGGGCTGCACTCCATGGGCGAGGAGTCCCGCGGCGATGTCGTCGACGCGGCGGTTCAGCAGCGACCAGGAGATCTCGCGACCTTCGCCGTTCTCGCCGCCCAGTTCCACGACGGCCGCGCGGTGGGCGTGGCGCGGATCGGCGGCGAGCTCGGCGATCGGTGCGCCGATGTGCCGCTCGGGGGCCTGCTCGGCGTATGCGGAGACCGGCTGCCACGCGGGGGCCGCGGTGCGCGGCTGCTCGGCGGTGCCGAAGGTCGTCTTCAGCCAGTCGGCGACCAGAGAGGCGACATCGGCGTCCTCCCACACCAGGTGGGAGGCCTTCTCGAAGCGGTGCACGTCAGCGTGGGGGACCCGCTGGATCAGGTCCCGCAGGAAGCGGTCGGAGAAGGTGATGTCCCGCGGGCCCCAGGCGAACAGGGTGGGGACGTTCAGCTCGGTGATGCCGCCGGCGACCCGCTCGAGGGTGGCCCGGGAGGGGTGGTCCGCCGCGGCCGGGATGTCGGCGACGAACTGGTCGATGCCGCGGCGGCGGGCTCGGCCGCGATACGGGGCGAGGTAGGCGTCCTGGACCTCGCGCGGCAGGGACGGCTTCGACAGCGACAGCGTGGTGCGCAGGAAGGTGTCGGTCACCGAGGTGGCGGGTGTGCGGAACCAGGGTGCGGTCGCGAGCTGCAGCGCCTTGGGAAGCTCCTCCTCGAGCTTCTGGTGCACGCCGGTGTTGGTGAGGATCATCCCGGCCAGATCGTGGCGGTTGTCCAGTGCCCAGCCGGCGGAGATCAGACCGCCCCAGTCATGACCGACGGTCACCACCGGGCCGCGCAGGGACAGCGCATCGGTCAGCATCGACAGATCGGTGATCCGGTCCTGGTAGCGGCGTGTCAGCCCGGTGCGCTCGGAGAAGCCCATCTCGAGCTGATCGACCGCGATCAGCCGCCAGGGGATGTCCTCCCGCACCAGGGAACGGAACAGGAAGGAGTAAGTGGGGTTGCCGTGCACGGCCAGCAGGGTGCCGCGGGGGGTGATGCCGCGCTCGGCGAGCAGCGGGCCCGAGTCCAGCAGGTGCCAGCTGCGCGTCTCGCCGGTGTGGTCGCGCACCTCGAGGGTGCGGTGCAGGCGCGGATCCACGCCGGGCAGCTCCGGGATCTCGGGGCCTGCGGGGGATGACGCCCGACGGCGCCCGGTGGTGTGGGTGGTGTTCACCACTGAACCTCCATCATCGCCGTGTTCAGTCCGGAGCCGACGCCCATCAGCAGCACGCGCTGCCCGCGTTCGATGTCGTCCTGGATGTGCGCGAGAGTCATCGGCACCGCCTCGGCGGCGACGTTGCCCCAGTCCGCGAGCGTCATCGGGATGCGATCCATCCCCACTCCCGTGATCTTCGAGAAGTTGCGGATGTAGACCGTGGACACCTGGTGCGGGATCACCAGGTCGAGGGTCTTGAAGTCGTAGCCGTCCGCGTTGGCGCCCTTCCAGGTGTCCAGGATGAGCTGGATGCCGTTCTCGAGCAGCCCGGCGGAATCGGTGCGCATGTCCTGCATGTTCGCCACGCACAGCTCGTGATGCTCGGTGCCGGCGCGGGCCTGGGTGTGCTTCAGCCGGTGGCCCTCGGGGTGCTCATCGGCCGGGCCGAGGACGGCGGCGGCGGCGCCGGATCCCAGGGTCAGGGAGGCGAACTGGTTGTTGAAGTCCGCGCGGGTCGAGGTCTTGGAGTTCAGCCGCTCGATGGTGCCGCGCTGGACCTGCTCCACATCCTCCGCCCCGACGACCAGGGCGTACTTGATCTGCCCGGAGTCGATCATGGCCGAGGCCATCGTCATCGCATTGACGAAGCCGAGGCAGGCGTTGGTGATATCGAAGTTCATGGCGCTGGTGGGCAGGCCCAGGGAGTGGTGGATCCCGGTGGACACGGCCGGCTCCAGGTGCTGGCGGGAGACGGAGGCGTTGATCAGCAGGCCGACCTGGTCGCGCATGATGCCGGCCTTGGCCATCGCGCGCTCGGCGGCGAGCACGACGCCCTGCTTCCAACCGTTGTCCCGATCGCGCCACCAGCGGCGCTCATAGACGCCCGCCACGCGCTGCAGCACGCCCTTGGGCAGACGGAGGCGCTTGCGCGCCGGGGAGAGCATCTCGTCGATCTCATCCGAGGTCACCGTGACCTGCGGGAGGCTCATCTCGACCGCGAGCAGGCTGGTGTTCCTGTGGACGATCCCTGTGTTCCCGTACCCCATCAGCGTGCGCTACCTCGTCGTTCCGTGTAGTTGTCGTCGACGCATGGCAGCCGGGACGGGCCCGACGCATGCAGCCGTCATTATCCCACCTGCGCCTGGGGAGTCCCTCACTGCGTGGTCGATCCCACGTCCCCGTCCGCGCCCTCGTCGTCGATCCCGGCGTCGATCCCGGCGTCGATCCTGTCCTCGTCATCGTCGAGATGATGGCCCAGGTGGTGGCGGGCGAAAGCGAGGCTCTGGCGCAGGGTGCGCTCCCGGACCTCGGCATTGCTGCTGGTGGTGACCTCGAGCAGCACCGAGCCCTCCCAGCCGCGGTTGGCGAGTCGCCGCAGCACCTCGGCGCAGGGCTGATTGCCCTCGCCGGGCGGCAGATGTTCGTCCTTGGTGGTCTTCCCGGAACCGTCGGCCAGATGCAGGTGGGTCAGCCGGTCACCGAGCCGCTCGATCATCTCCAGCGCGTCGTCGCCCGCGGTCGCGGCGTGCGAGAGATCGACGGTGACGTGCGAGTACTCCTCGTCCGTCGGATCGTGGTCCGGAAGGTAGTTCAGCAGCTCCCGCACCCCCAGGCGCCACGGGTACATGTTCTCCACCGCGATCGCGATGCCGTGCTCCTCCTCGAGCGCGGCGACACCCTCGACGAATCCGCGCGCGTACTTGCCCTGCCAGCGGAACGGGGGGTGCGCCACGATCGTGGGGACCTCGAGCTCCTCGGCGATCTCGATGGTGCGCTCGATCTTGACCCAGGCATCGCGTCCCCACAGGCCCTGGAGGAAGAACAGGGTAGGGGCGTGGAGGGAGAGGATCGGCAGCCCGTAGCGCTGGGAGTACTCGCGCAGCAGGTCCGGGTCCTGACTGTCCTTGGGGTAGGAGACCATCACCTCCATCCCGTCGTAGCCGATCTCGTGGGCGAGGCGGAAGCCCTCCTCGACGCCGGCGGGGAAGACGGAGGAGGTGGACAGGCCCACGGGGATCCGCCTGCGCGGGTGCTGGTCGCTGCGCGGATCCCCCTCCGAGAGGCGCTTGGAGAGCTTCTCGCGGGCGGTGCGGTGCGCGCTGCTGGGTCGCGTCATGGGCTTGCGGGCGCCGTTGAGCGGCGCCTCCGCGGACGGGCGATCACGGCGTGGGCTCACGACATCTCCTCTGGCTGGACAGGCGTGGTCAGTATGCAACAGGGCGCGCCCTAGACTCTCCGGCATGCCAGTTCGCGATCTGACCGCCGAGGACTTCGTCAGCTATCGGGCCCTGTCCTCCGGCGCGTTCGGCGG
>JAKDUN010000191.1 GCA_030457675.1 Brachybacterium sp.
GGGGGCGCCCCCCCCTCCACCCCGGGGGGGGCCCCCCCCCCCCCCCCCCCCCCCCCGCCCCCCCCCCCCCCCCCCGGGGGGGGGTCGGGCCCCCTGCCCCCGGCGCCCCCCCCCCGGGGGGGGGGGGCGGGCGGGCTCCGCTCGTCCCCAGAGCCGTCGCGCCGCTGAGCGGCACGACGACGAGACACTCAAGGAGCACCACAGTGCTGAAGACCATCGATTCGCTCGGAGAGCTGCGCGGCAAGCGCGTGCTGGTCCGAGCAGACCTCAACGTCCCGCTGGACGGGGCCACCATCACCGACGACGGACGCATCCGCGCCGCACTGCCGACCCTGACCCGTCTGGTCGAGGCCGGGGCGCGCGTCGTCGTGATCTCTCACCTCGGCCGTCCGAAGGGGGCCCCGGAGGAGAAGTACTCCCTCCAGCCCGTCGTCGGCCGCCTCGGTGAGCTGCTGGGCCAGGACGTCGCCTTCGCGACCGACACCGTCGGCCCCTCCGCCCAGGACGTCGTGGCGGGCCTGGCCGACGGCCGTGTCGCGGTCCTCGAGAACCTGCGCTTCAACGCCGGGGAGACCTCGAAGGACGACGCTGAGCGCCTCGCCTTCGCCACCCAGCTGGCCACCCTCGGTGACGCCTTCGTCTCCGACGGCTTCGGCGTCGTCCACCGCAAGCAGGCCTCCGTCTACGAGCTGGCGACCCTGCTGCCCGCGGGCGCCGGCCAGCTCGTGCTCGGCGAGGTCGAGTCCCTGCGCAAGGTCACCGACTCACCCGAGCGCCCCTTCGTGGTCGTCCTCGGCGGTGCGAAGATCGCTGACAAGCTGGGCGTGATCGATGCTCTGCTGAGCAAGGCCGATCGCATCCTCATCGGCGGCGGCATGGCCTACACCTTCCAGAAGGCGAAGGGCTACGAGGTCGGGCAGTCCCTGCTCGACGAGAGCAAGCTCGATGTGGTGCGCGAGTACATGGAGCGCGCCGAGCGTGACGGTGTCGAGCTGGTGCTGCCGGTGGACACCCTCGCCTCCGCTGAGTTCTCCGCCGATGCGGTCCCGACCGTGGTCGGCGTCGGCGAGATCCCCGCCGACCAGGAGGGCATGGACATCGGCCCGAAGACGGCGGAGCTGTTCGGTGAGAAGATCGCCGATGCCGCCACCGTGTTCTGGAACGGCCCGATGGGCGTGTTCGAGTTCGAGAACTTCGCCCAGGGCACCATCTCGGTCGCGGAGAGCCTCGCGAAGGCTCCCGGCTACACCGTGGTCGGCGGTGGCGACTCCGCCGCCGCGGTCCGCACCCTCGGATTCGACGAATCCCTCTTCTCGCACATCTCCACCGGCGGCGGCGCGAGCCTCGAACTCATCGAGGGCAAGGACCTGCCGGGCATCTCCATCCTCGAGGAGGACTCCGAATGACCACCCACCGTACCCCGCTGATGGCGGGCAACTGGAAGATGAACCTCGACTGGAAGCAGGGCCTCGCCCTCGTCGAGGAGCTGGGTGACCAGCTCAAGGGCTTCAACGCCGACAAGGTCGAGACCGTCGTGCTGCCGCCCTTCGTGGACATCCGCACCGTCCAGGTGGCCGTCGACGCCGGCAAGCTGCCGATCGCCTACGGCGCGCAGGACATCTCCGCCCACGAGTCCGGTGCCTTCACCGGGGAGGTCTCGGGGCCGATGCTGAAGGCACTCGGCGCGACCTATGTCGCCGTGGGTCACTCCGAGCGCCGTCAGTACCACGGCGAGGACGAGCAGGTCACCAATGGCAAGGTGAAGGCCGCCTTCGCCGCGGGCCTGACCCCCATCCTGTGCGTCGGCGAGCCGCTCGAGGAGCGCAAGGCCGGCAACCACGTGCCGTTCACCCTCGCGCAGCTCACCGGCGGCATCGAGGGCCTGACCGCCGAGCAGGCGGCGAAGATCGTCATCGCCTACGAGCCCGTCTGGGCGATCGGCACCGGCGAGGTGGCCGGCGCGGACGATGCGCAGGAGGTCTGCCACGCCATCCGCGAGTCGCTGCGCGAGCAGTACGGCGACGTCGTCGCCGAGGCGGCGCGCGTCCTGTACGGCGGCAGCGTCAAGTCCTCCAACGTGGTCGAGCTGATGGGCAAGGCCGACGTCGACGGCGCGCTCGTCGGCGGTGCCTCGCTGAAGGCCGAGGAGTTCGCCAAGATCGCGGGCTACCAGGGCTGAGCGTCCCGCAGACGTAAGCCGTACCACGCGGGCCGGGTCCTGGACGGACCCGGCCCGTGGCGTATGCTGGATCGGTCCGTCAGTCTTATCGGAAGGTGCTCGTCCACGTGGATCTGCCTCTGCTGAAGCTCGTCCTTCAGATCCTGCTGGCCGTCCTCGGCCTGCTCACCATCATGTTCGTCCTGCTGCACAAGGGACGCGGCGGTGGCCTGTCCGACATGTTCGGTGGTGGCGTCTCCTCGTCCGCGAGTGCCTCCGGAGTCGCCGAACGGAACCTGAACCGGCTCACCGTCGCAGTGGCCGTGTCGTGGGGACTGTGTGCCGTCGGCCTCGGCATCGTCGAGAGGTTCCTCTGAGCCTCCTCATCCCTGAGGCCCCATAGAGCTGAGGAAGGGCCGATCACCGTGTGGTGATCGGCCCTTCGTCCTGCGTGGGGTGCTCAGCTCGAGGTCTGCGCGGCCGCCTCGTCCAGGTACCAGGTGGTGGTCTGCAGCCCGCGCACGGCGGAGGCCGGGACCAGCCACGGATCGATCTGGCCGTGGCCGTCGCGAACGGCTCCGGCCTTCTCGGCCCCGGCGACCAGCAGCGCCACGTGCCGCGCCGAGTTCAGCACCGGCCAGGTGAGCGAGATCCGCTCCGGCGGGGGCTTGGGCGAGTCGGTCACACCGGTCGCGCTGGCCCTGACGCGGCGCTGCCCCGGGTGTTCCGGGAACAGCGAGGCGATGTGGCCGTCGGGGCCCACTCCGAGCAGCAGCACGTCGAAGAACGCGCGGCCCCGGGTGCGGAACGGCTCGTCGCCGCCCATCTGGTCCAGCTGCTGCCCATACCAGGCGGCGGCGTCCTCCAGCGACATGCCGTCGGCGGGGGAGGGCATGACGTGGACGTGACGAGCCGGCAGGCCTGCCTTCTCCTGGAGCGGTGCGAGCAGCGACTCACGCACGGCGACCTCGTTGCGCTCCGCGGAGTCGGAGTCCACGTAGCGCTCATCGCCCCACCACAGGTGCAGGCGGCTGCAGTCCACGCCCGCCGCGCGCAGAGATTCCGGCAGCGCGGCCGCGGTCTTGGTGCCGACGGTCCCACCGGTGAGCACGAGATGGGCCTGCGGGCGCTCCCGGAGCGCGGCGGCGAGCTGCGCGGCGGCGGCCGAGGCGGCGGCGGCCGCGACGGCGTCGGCATCGGGTCCCACGACGTCCTGCGGCTCGGGCTTGCCGGTCGCGAAGGTCGCGGCATCGTCGATGCTGCTGTAGGTGCTGGCGAGGACCTCGCCGTACACCTCATCCGGATCCAGCCGGCGCAGCTCCTCGGTGACCAGCTCGGGCAGGGTACGACGCGGCATCGTCACGTGCTGACCGGTGTCGTCCCCGGGGAGCTTCATGATGATCGAGGCGTCGTCCACCCGCGTGAGCTCGATGACGCCGTCCTCGCGGACCAGGCGCACACTGTGCACCCCGGCGTAGTCGCTCTCCTCGTCCTCCGGGGGCAGCACCTCGGCATCGACCCCGAGAGCGTGCTGGAGCCAGCCGGCCATCAGCGCCACCGACGGATTGTCGACCGATCCGCTGACCTGGATCTGCCTCGGGACGGCGACGGGCGGGATCTCGTAGGCGCTCGCGACCAGGCCTCGCCACCGGGTCAGCCGGCTCCAGGCGAGGTCGGAGTCGCCGCTGGCGTAGCCGCGGCGCAGCCGCTTGAGCGTCCCCAGCGGATCGGGGCAGGCCGCCGAGTCCGTGATGCGGCGCTGGGACATGGAGCCCAGCACATCGTGCACCGGGGAGGACGGTGCGTTCTCGGGCCACCAGGTCACGATCGGGGCGTCGGGCAGCAGCAGCGCCATCACCAGGGTGTCCAGTGACCACAGCACGTCGCCGCGGGCGCGCAGGATCACGACCTCCGCGGCGCCGGCATCGCGGCCCACCCGGATCTCCGCGTCCAGCCCGGAGCTGGTGGCCTCGGGCTCGGCATCGACCACGATCACACGGGCGGGATGCTCATGGCTGGCCGCGACCGCGGCCTCCAGGGGCTCCTCGACGTCACCGGTCGCGATGATGATGAGCGTCAGGACCCGGCCGATGGTGTTCTCGCCGAAGGTCTCCCGCATCTCGATCATCTGCTTGTCGATGGCTGATGCAGTGGTGTCGGTCAGGGTGGTGATCACGGTCGCCTCCAGGTACGCCCGTCACGGGCGAGCATCTCGTGCGCGGTGTCGGGGCCCCAGGTGCCGGGGCGGTACGGGGCCGGGTCCAGGTTCTGGGCCCAGAACTCGGTGACGGGGTCGAGGATCTGCCAGGAGAGCTCGACCTCCTTCTGGCGCGGGAACAGCGGCGGGTCCCCGAGCAGCATGTCGAGGATCAGACGCTCGTAGGCCTCCGGCGACTCCTCGGTGAAGTTCATGCCGTAGGCGAAGTCCATGGTCACGTCCCGCACCTCCATCTGGGTGCCGGGGACCTTGGAACCGAAGCGCATGGTCACACCCTCGTCGGGCTGGACGCGGATGACGATCGCGTTCTGGCCGAGGTCGGCGGTGTCGGTGGAGGCGAAGGGCAGGAACGGGGCGCGCTTGAAGACCACCGCGATCTCGGTGACCCGGCGGCCCAGGCGCTTGCCCGCGCGCAGGTAGAAGGGCACGCCCGCCCAGCGGCGGGTGGCGATGTCCAGCCGCATCGCGGCGAAGGTCTCGGTGGCGGAGTCCGCGGGGATCCCGTCCTCCTCGAGGTAGGGACGTACCTCCTCGCCGCCCTGCCAGCCGCCCACGTACTGACCGCGAGCGGTGTGTGCGGCGAGGTCCTCGGGCAGCTCCACCGCAGAGAGGACCTTCTCCTTCTCGGCGCGCAGGTCCGCGGCACGGAAGGTGATCGGCTCCTCCATCGCCGTCAGCGCGAGCAGCTGCAGCAGGTGGTTCTGGATCACGTCACGGGCCGTGCCGATGCCGTCGTAGTAGCCGGCGCGGGACCCGATGCCGATGTCCTCGGCCATCGTGATCTGCACGTGGTCGACGTAGTTCGCGTTCCAGAGCGGCTCGTACAGCTGGTTGGAGAAGCGCAGCGCGAGGATGTTCTGCACCGTCTCCTTGCCCAGGTAGTGGTCGATGCGGAAGACGTCCTCGGGGCGGAAGGCCTGCTCGACCACGTCGTTCAGCTCGCGGGCGGAGGTGAGGTCGTGCCCGAAGGGCTTCTCGATCACGGCGCGGCGCCAGGAGCCGTTGTCGGCGGTGTTCAGCCCGGAGTTCGCCAGCTGCGAGAGCACCGTGGGGAAGGCGTCCGGCGGAATGGAGAGGTAGAAGGCGTGGTTGCCACCGGTGCTGCGGGTGCGGTCCAGCTCACCGACCACCTCGGTGAGCTTCTCGAAGGCGGCGGTGTCATCGAAGGTGCCGGTGACGAAGCGGAGCCCGCCGCGCAGCTGTTCGAAGACGCTCTCGTCGAAGGCGGTGCGGGAGTGCTCGGAGACCGAGGTGCGCACGTAGTCGGCGAACTCCTCGTGGGACCAGTCGCGACGGCCGAAGCCGACCAGGCCGAAGCTGGGCGGGAGCAGGCCGCGATGGGTGAGGTCGTAGATCGCGGGCAGCAGCTTCTTGCGCGCGAGGTCGCCGGTGACGCCGAACATCACCATGGAGCTCGGGCCGGCGATGAGGGGGAGACGGCGGTCCCGGGGGTCGCGCAGCGGATTCGGCGCGTCCGCCCCGGTGAGGAGGCTGGGGGAGTCGGTCACGATCGTCCTTTCTCGGACTGGAGCGCAGGAGCACGGCCCACCGGGGTGGGTGGGACGACAA
>JAKDUN010000192.1 GCA_030457675.1 Brachybacterium sp.
GAGGAGCTGACCCCGATGGAGCTCGACCCCGACATGTCGATCCCGAATCCGCGCCTGGATCGGGTGACGGCCGGATCCTTCTATGAGAAGTACGGACTGAGCTGAGCACGGACTGAGCTGGATAGCAGGCCGACGCCGCGATAGGACGGGATCACGGCTCGCCGCGACCCACCGTGACCACGTGGGACTCTGCGACATGGGTGCCCTCGCCGAGATACGTGCCCGTCAGCTCCTGCTGCAGCGCCGACAGCGTCGGATCGGTGGACGTGGCGCGCCCGACGCTGCCCGAGTACCCGCCGTCGGGCTTGCCATCCAGGCCCATCGAGTCATGGTTCGACTCGAGGACGTCGACCGGATGGAGCGAGGGGACGGGATAGCCCGGCAGGGAGACCTCGTGCCGGTTCGGTGCCCCCAGGGTCCCACCGTCGACCTGCGCACCGCCGAGGTCGAGCCCGGCGATCAGATCGCCGCTGACCCCTCCGGAGCCGCGCCCGGCCTCGTGGCTCACGTTCACCGACTGGGTCGATCCCTGCGCGGGGACGACCGTCTGCACCGGTGATCCCACGGAGAAGGTGTTCGTCACGTTGTACGTGCCGGCCTCGCCCGAGGCACTGTTGAAACTCGGGTCCGCGGACAGCTGGTTCGCCACGATGCCGCCCTGGGAGTGGCCGACGATCATCACGTCCGCCCCCGGCGGCACTCCGGCGGCCTCCATGGCGGCCCGGACATCGTCCATCGCGGCGGGTTCCTGTCCCGAGACCAGGCGCAGGTTCGAGCCCCAGTCGCGGGAGTTCCCCTGCCCGCCATAGGCTCCGGGCACGTCGGTGAGATCAGCACCTTCGGTGGGCGGCACCTGCACGATGTACGCAGGCTCCCCTCCGCCGGAGTGACGGACCTCCTGGATGCCGATCTGCCCGGTCTCCAGCGGCCCGCCGGTGGGGTTGTCCATGCGCAGTGCGTCGTTCTGCACGATGAGGTCCTGCAGGGTCTGTGGGCTCTGCGCGGGGGAGGAGTCCGTGCTGACCGACTCGACGATGCCGCCGGGACGGTCATCGAGAAATGCGGTGTCCTCCCCGGTGACGGCCTCGAAGGTCCCCACGCCGGCCGAGCCCGCGGTCAGAAGAGCGGCGGCACCGACCTCGGCGAGGGTCGGGACCCGCTCGCCGGTGGCCCAGTCCTCGAGGATTCCGCCGAAGTGCCCCGCATCCCGTTGGAACTGCGCGATCCCGTCCGTGTTCACGCCGAACCGGCCGAGGCCGCCCTCGAGCAGGTCGATCCCGCTGGTGAATCCCCAGCCGATCCCGTCGGAGACGATCCCCGCCAGGTCCGAGACGGCGCCCTCGACCGGGTTCTCGAGCCAGTTCGGGATCCAGGGGTTGTCCTCCTGGCGGTACCCGCCGCCGGCATCGGAGGCGTCGGCCGGAGGGATCGTGCTCGGCTCCCCTCCCGGCCCTGCGGCGGGCCCGTCCGCCGCGGAGACGACGTCCTGCTGGTCCGCCTGGCCGAGCGCACCGTCGCCCAGCGCGAGCAGCTCAGCGCACACGGATCCCAGGTGGTCCGTGGCCAGGGACGTCCACCGGCTCCGGAACTCTTCCGCGTCCGCCCCGGTCCAGGATGCTCCCTGCACCGCGGTGGCGAGACGAGCGGTGAGGGCCTCGACCTCGCCGGAGGCGGTGCGCAGTCGCTCGGCGTGCGCGCGCACCTGCGCGCTGTCCATCCCCCAGAAGGTGTTCATTGTGCACCGCCCGGTGCATCGTCCGAGACGGCGCAGGCGGCGGCGAAGCGGAGCCCCTGCTCGAGGACCGGCAGGAGGGTGCCGAGCACGTCACCGCCCAGCACGGGGTGGACCTCCAGCGCGGGCGTGGTGGGCTGATCCAGCCGATACAGGCCCCGGCTCCCTCGCGCCCAGAGACGGGACCAGGTCACCGGCTCCTGCGTCACCCGTCCGTGCGGGTCATGGAGGGTCAGCGCGAGGGAGAGGCGCGGGCCGGTCGCCGTCAGCGCGTCCCGCAGGGAGTCGTCCAGATCAGGGACGCTCGCGAAGGCCTCCTCGGCAGGCAGGCCGCGCGCCAGCGCGGCGTGCGCGAGGCGGTTCTGCTCGGGCGTCAGGCGCAGGGCGTCCTCGCTGTGCTGGACAGCCAGCTGCGGGGGAGCGAGGTCCACCCCGGCGTCCTCGAGCAGTGCGGTGATCGTCGCCGGCACCGCCTGCACGTCGATCTCCGTCCAGCGGGAGGGCCGGTCGCCCTCGGCTCGCTCGACGGTCGCCCCGGCGGGGTCCAGACCGATCCGGAGGCGACGCGTCCGCTCCCCGTCGGTCACCTGACCATCGGTCAGCTCACTGTCGGTCACCTCACCGTCGGTCACCGCCACGACCAGCAGGGCGGGGGCGGTCAGCTGTCGCAGCACGAGGTCGACGCCCGCCTCGTCGAGGCCGGCCGCGTCGGGGGCACCGGCCGGCACCGGCCCGGGCTCGTCGACCAACGCCCGATACACCGGGTTCCACTCCGCAGGCGGCCGCGACTCCCGGCTCACCCACTGCGCCGCGTGCTCCACGCTCGCGATCACCTCGGCCATCGCAGCTCCCCCCGAATCCAGGCGACCCCGTCGGCCGTCGCTCCTGTCCTGAAGGCTATGTTCGACGTCACAGAACCGCGATGGGTACTTCTGCCCATGTGGACCGGGGCCCCGTGGGGAGGAACAGTCACAGCCTCCCCTCGTACACTGAGCCGCGCCCCACCCGCACGTCATCCCCCAGGAGCCGCAGTGCCGAGTTCTTCCCGCCCGGGTACATCCCGCCCGGCCATGTCGCCCGAGCTGCGTGAGGTCTACGCGGCGCTGCTCGAGCGCGCCCCGGAGAACCGGATCGAACCGGATCTCTCGCGCATCACGCGCGTCATGGAGCTGATGGGGGATCCGCAGAACTCCTACCGGTCCATCCGCATCGCCGGCACCAACGGCAAGACCACCACCGCACGGATCCTCGAACGGATCCTGCGCGAGTCCGGGTTGCGCACCGGCCGCACCACCAGCCCGCACCTGCGCTCACCCGTGGAGCGGATCGCGATCGACGGCGTCTCGATCGACGAGGAGGGCTTCCTCCAGGCGTACCGCGATGTCGAGCCGTTCGCGGCGATCGTCGACGCCGAGCAGGAGGCCGCAGGAGGAGTGCGGCTGACCTACTTCGAATACCTCACCGCGATGGCCTTCCAGGCCTTCGCCTCCGCGCCGGTGGACGTGGCCGTGATCGAGACCGGACTGGGCGGCACCTGGGACGCCACCGGCGCTGTGGCCCCCGACGTCACCGTGATCACCCCGATCTCCCTGGACCACCAGGACTACCTCGGCGAGACCATCGCCGAGATCGCGGGGGAGAAGGCCGGCATCCTCACCGCGGAGGCCACCGCGGTCATCGCCTCCCAGCCCTACGAGGATGCCGCCGACGTGCTGCGGGACCGGATCGCCGAGCTCGGCACCGAGGCGGCGATCGAGGACCAGCAGATCGGGGTGCTCTCGCACACGCCCGGCGTCGGCGGGCAGATGCTGAGCCTCCAGGGCATCGCGGGCCGCTACGAGGAGGTCTTCCTCTCCCTGCTCGGCGAGCACCAGGCCCGCAACGCCCTGCTGGCGGTCGCCGCGGCGGAGGCGCTGCTCGGCGACGGCGGCACCGTCCTGGACGGCGAGATGCTGGGCGCCGCGCTCTCGAGCGTGACCTCCCCCGGACGCGCCGAGGTGGTGCGCCAGGCGCCGACCGTCCTGCTGGATGCCGCCCACAACCCCGCCGGGGCGCTGACGCTGGTCGAGACGGTCCGGGAGAACTTCCGCTTCACCCGCACCGTGGGGCTGGTCGGCATCCTGCAGGAGAAGGACGCCGAGGAGATCCTCGACGTCCTCGAACCGCTCCTGGACAGCGTGGTCATCACCCAGTCCAGCTCGCCCCGCGCCATCCCCGCCGACCGCCTTGCGGACCTCGCACGGGAGATCTTCGACGACGGGGATCGGGTCATCGAGCAGGCGAGCCTGCCCGATGCGATCCAGTCCGCCGTGGACCTCGCCGAAGAGGGCGGCGACCAGTTCGGCGGCGTGGTGGTGGCAGGCTCGGTCACGCTCACCGCCGAGGTCCGTGACCTGCTCGGCGTTCCCGAGGAGGAGTGAGCATGGACCTGAACCTCACGCCCTCCCCGCGCCCCCATGGTGCCCAGCGGATGTTCTCGGCCACGATCCTCATCCTCGAGGCCTTCGTGGTGATCTTCGCCGCGCTGGCCGCCCACCAGCTGGTTCCCGAGGGTCGCGTCCTGACCTGGATCTGGGGACTGCTCACCGCGCTCGCCCTGGTGCTGTGCTCCGGGATGCTGCGGCGCGGCGCCTGGCCCTACTGGCTCGGCCTCGCCCTGCAGCTGCCCGTGATCCTGCTCGGCCTCCAGCTCACCCCCATGTGGGTGGTGGGGCTCGGCTTCGCCGCCCTCTACGCCTACGGTGCCTTCAAAGGCCATCAGCTGGATGGGGAGAAGGACTCCGTGGATGCCGCGGTGTACGAGGCCCGAGCCCGTCAGGAGCAGGGCCCGACGGGCTGAGCCGGACCGCACCGAGAACCCCCGGATCCGTGGGTACCCTGGTGCCATGACCGCACAGCGCACACTCATCCTGCTCAAGCCCGATGCCGTCCAGCGCGGCCTGCGAGGGGAGATCCTCCGCCGCATCGAGGCCAAGGGTTACGACATCCTCGCCCTCACCCAGCGCACCGCGACGGCCGACGAGCTCGGCGCGCACTACGCCGAGCACGAGGGCAAGCCCTTCTACCCCGGCCTGGTGGAGTACATGGGCTCCGCGCCGCTGGTCGCGATCGTCGCCGAGGGCGTGAACGTGATCCCCGGCTTCCGCTCGCTGGCCGGTGCCACCAACCCCACCGAGGCCACCCCCGGCACCATCCGCGGCGACCTCGCCTGCGAGGACGATCTCCCCGTGATCCAGAACCTCGTCCATGGCTCGGATTCCGAGGAGTCCGCCGCCCGCGAGATCGCGATCTGGTTCCCGGAACTCGACTGATCAGCAGCTGCTGAGACGGTGAGGCGCGCCGCACGGCGCGCCTCACCGCTGGCGTGCCGCGGCGTGCAGACTATGGAGCATGGATCTGTCCCTCGTCGTCATCGCCTTCCTGGCCTTCGCCGTGCTGCTCGCGGTCGGGATCCTGCTCGCGGTCGCGCTCCCTCAGCTGAGGGCCCCGCTCGAGGATGAGGATGAGAGCGAGCCGGCCGATCGCCGACACACCTCCCGCACCGGGCGCTGAGCTCCCTCCGCCAGCGGAGCGGACCGTCACGGAGCGTGGAGGAATCCCACCTAGACTGACAGCTGACTTCGCCGCATCGTCGGCTTCCCCGACCTCGGAGGTGACCCGTGGATCCCGATGCTCTACTCGCACTGATCGCCGGCGGTGGTGGTGGTGTGCTCGTGATCGGCGCCGGCGCCTGGGCATACCTCCGCAGCCGGGGGCGCAAGCCCCCCACCGATGACACCACCGGCTCCGGCGATGCGCCGAAGGATTCCGCCGGAGCAGCGACGTCGCGCACCTCGACCGGCGTCAAGGAGCGCCCCGCCGCCCCGACCTGGGGCGACACGCTCTCCGCACCGGCACCCAAGAAGCCCGCGGCCGACGCCGCCGCCACGGGGACGACCGCGTCGGCTCCCTCCGCGTCGGGCTCGGCCCCTGCCGCCGACGGGGCTGCCGCCGACGGGGCCGCTTCCGAAGCGTCCGCGCCCGCGCCCGCGGCCACCGGCGCCGATGTGCCCTTCGACCAGGAGACCGCCGGGGAGACCGGGACGGTCCAGGAGCCGAGCTCCGACGCGACCGCTCCGGTGGAGCCGCCCGCCGCGGCGGCGCCGAGCGAGACCGGACAGTCGGCCGATCCCGCGCAGCCGACCGAGACTGCGCAGCCGAC
>JAKDUN010000193.1 GCA_030457675.1 Brachybacterium sp.
GCCGGCGGCGATCACTGCGGTGGTGGTCATGGTCACTCCTCGCGGTCGGAGCGCCGCTCCGTGCCGCCCTCGAGGTCCGAGGGCGGCTCGAGATCCTCGAGGACCGAGGGATCGTCGAACATCGCGGAGGACAGCGCTGTCATCTCACCGGTCATCGTAGACGGCTCGATCATCGGTGCGCCGCGACGTCGCCGGATCCGGCCCGATCCCAGCGAGATCCGGCGGCGCCGCATCGTGGTGAACGGCGAGGAGATCGCCGGGGTGTAGGCGATCCCGCTGCGGCGGAAGTACGGCATCAGGCGCGAGGCCAGCAGCTGCCCCAGCACCACCCCGGCCGCGATCGCGACCGCGATCTCGGCGGCGCTCAGCAGCTCCGCGACCCCGGTGCCGAGATCGTCGCCGAGGCCCAGCAGCCCGCGGTAGATGAGGCTGCCCGGGACCAGGGGGATCACACCGGCCATGACGAAGGCGAGGGCCGGCGCCCGCAGCCGGTCCCCGAGGACGGTGGCGACCAGTCCGGTGCCGAAGGCGGCGACGGCCACGGCCACCGTGCGGTCCAGCAGCACCCCGCTGAGGAGGTGGGCGATGATGCCGGAGCCGGAGGCCACCAGCGCGCCGAACAGCAGCAGCCGGGCAGGGACCTGGGTGCCGACGCCGTATCCCAGCCCCATGCCCAAGCCGGAGATCACGACCACCACCGCGGTGGTGAAGTTCAGCGGCATCGCGGCGCTGACCGAGACGTCGGCTCCGACCATCTCGGCCAGCAGCAGTCCCCCGCGCACCCCGGCGACGAGGCCGACGGTGAGCATCAGGGTCTCGAGGATGCGGCCGGCCGCGGTGACGTACCAGCCGGTGACGGCGTCCTGCACGGCGCTGATCGAGGAGAGGCCGGCCAGCTGCACGATGATGCAGGAGACGACGACGATCGAGGGACTGACGTTGCTGTTGATCAGGGCGACCAGCACCGCGCCGCCGACGGCGACGAAGCCGCCCAGCACCTGGCTGTAGAAGGGCGGGATGTTCCACCGTGCCAGCAGCTCGCCGATGGCGATGAGGAGCCCGGCGGAGATCGTCGCCGCGATCACCACCAGGCTGCCTGCCCCGAAGAACAGCGCGGCGGCGCCGCCCATCACGCCGAAGCCGGAGACCACCAGCGGGATCCGGTAGAGCGGCTGGCGCTGCGGGATCGCACCGGCTTGTCGGCGCGCCTCGTCCAGCGACAGCTCCCCGGAGAGGTAGCCGTGGGAGATGTCCTCGAAGGCCGCCAGCCGGGCGAAGTCCTGCACCCGGTCACTGGCGGAGCGCACCCTGGTGAAGGGGGTTGCGGACTCGTCCGCGAGATACGAGATCGTCACCTCGTTGAAGGTCACCTGGGCGGAGACGTTGCGCAGACCGGAGGAGCTGGTCACCCGCAGCACGGTCGCGGTCACCTCGGAGGCGGCGGCACCGTTGGTGAGCAGCCCCTCGCCGATCCTCATGGCGAGGTCGAAAACGGCGTGGAGCCGGGCAGAATCGGTGGGCACGGCTCGATCGTGCCACACCGACCGGGGCCCGGCACACCTCCCGGCACACCTCCCGGCACACCGGACGCCTCACCGGGCCGGGACCCCGGCGCGCGGCCCGGGCGGACGAGCGCGCAGCGGGGCCGGAGCACCCGCGGTCCGGACGGGCGGGCGCGGGATCAGACGCGGGATCAGGCGCGGGATCGGGCGCGAGGTCAGAGGTTCGGCGAGGTGGACAGCACGCCGAGCGAGATCGCGAGCAGCAGCAGCACGGCGACGTCGAGCCCGCGGGAGCGGACGGCCAGGGCGCCGACCACCCGGACCGGCAGCGCGGCCCGCAGCACGGCCAGGATGCCGAGCAGCACGGCCAGCAGCAGCCCGGCCAGCGCGGCGGAGTACAGCACGCCGAGCACGATGATCCCGCCGAGCGCGCAGAGGGCGGCAGTCAGCACCGCCTGCCGCCGAACGGCCGCGAGGAAGGTGAAGGGGGAACGTCGCTGCGGCACGCGTCTCATGGTACGGCCCCTGCTCGGCGTGCCTGGGACGGGGCCTCACCTCGCCGGATCCCGGTTAGGCTTGCCCTGGTCGGCAGCGCCGTCGACCAGATAGCGACCTGGAGGACTCCTTCCCATGACCAGCCCCGGTTCGACGCCCGAGCTCGCCACTCGCACGGAGCATGATCTGCTCGGCGACCGCGAAGTCCCTGCCGACGCCTACTACGGTGTGCAGACCCTGCGAGCGCAGGAGAACTTCCACATCACCGACGTCCCCTTGAGCCACTTCCCCCGATTGATCGAGGCACTCGCCCAGGTCAAGCGGGCCACGGCCCGTGCCAACCATGGCCTGGGAGCGCTCGACGACGAGCGCGCCGCCGCCATCGAGCAGGCCTGTGCGGAGATCGCCGGCGGTGATCTCCACGAGAACTTCGTGGTGGACATGATCCAGGGCGGTGCCGGGACCAGCACCAACATGAACGCCAACGAGGTGATCGCCAACCGTGCGCTGGAGATCCTCGGCCGGGAGAAGGGGGAGTACGAGCACCTCCACCCCAACAACCACGTCAATCTGGCCCAGTCCACGAACGACGTGTACCCCACGGCCCTGCGGCTGGGGATCCTGCTGACCTTCCCGGCCCTGGTGGAGTCGATGGATCACCTGATCACCACACTGCGAGCCAAAGGCGCGGAGTACTCCCAGGTGCTGAAGATGGGCCGCACCCAGATGCAGGACGCGGTGCCGATGACGGTGGGTCAGGAGTTCAACGCCTGGGCCACCACGATCGAGGAGGACGTCGAGCGCCTCACCCGCACCGCCTCGGCGTTCCAGGAGATCAACCTGGGCGCGACCGCGATCGGCACCGGCATCACCACCGACTCCCGCTATTCACAGCGCGCCACCGAGGAGCTCTCCGCGCTGACCGGCATCGATTTCATGGTCGCGGTCGATCTCGTCGAGGCCACCAGCGACACCGGCGCCTTCGTGACCTTCTCGGGGATCCTGCGCCGCATCGCGGTGAAGATCTCGAAGATCTGCAACGACCTGCGGCTGCTGTCCTCGGGTCCCCGCGCCGGTCTCCACGAGATCAACCTCCCCTCGGTGCAGCCGGGCAGCTCGATCATGCCGGGCAAGGTGAACCCGGTGATCCCGGAGGTCGTCAACCAGGTCGCCTTCGAGGTGATCGGCAACGACCTCACCGTGGCCTTCGCCGCCGAGGGCGGGCAGCTGCAGCTGAACGTCTTCGAGCCGGTGATCGCCTTCAACATCCTCGAGTCCACGCGCATCATGACCCGGGCGATGAACACTCTGGCCGATCGCTGCATCGCCGGGATCACGGTCAACGAGGACGTCCTGGAGGACCATCTGCGCCGCTCGATCGGCGTGGTCACGGCGCTGGTGCCGGTGATCGGCTATGCCGCGGCGACCGACGTGGCGGCCACTGCCCTGGAGACCGGCCGTCCGGTCGCCGACCTGGTGCTGGAGCGGGGCCTGCTGGATGAGGCCCGGCTGGAGTCACTGCTGTCCCCGGCCTCGATGACCGCCCCGCACCGCTCCACGCCGACCGGCACCATGCCGGCGGTCTCCGAGGAGCACCTGGACTCCGGCGAGATCACGCGACTGCCCGAGGGGCCCGCGCAGAACCTCTGACCGCTCACCGACGCGCGCCTCAGCTCACTCGTCGGCCTCCTCCATCTTGCCGCGCATCACGAGCTTGGGATCCGGGACGCCGACGACCTCGTGGTCCTTGCCGTCGTACTCGAACTGGGAGAGGAAGTAGCGCATGGCGTTGAGTCGGGCGCGCTTCTTGTCGTTGGAGCGGATGATCGTCCACGGCGCATACTTCTTGTCCGTGCGCCGGAACATCTCTTCCTTGGCCTGCGTGTATGCCTCCCACCGGTCCAGGGACTCGAGGTCCATGGGCGAGAGCTTCCAGCGCCGCACCGGGTCCAGCTGACGGATCGCGAAGCGGGTGCGCTGCTCCTTCTGGGACACGGAGAACCAGAACTTGGTGACGTAGATGCCGGAGTCCACGAGCATGCGCTCGAAGTACGGCACCTGGTTCATGAAGGTCTCGTACTCCTCAGGCGTCGCGAAGCCCATCACGCGCTCGACGCCGGCGCGGTTGTACCAGGAGCGGTCGAAGAGCACCATCTCGCCCGCGGTGGGCAGGTGCTGGATGTAACGCTGGAAGTACCACTGCCCGCGCTCGCGGTCGCTGGGCTTGTTCAGAGCGACCACGCGGGCGGTGCGCGGGTTCAGATGCTCGGTGAAGCGCTTGATCGTGCCGCCCTTGCCGGCAGCGTCGCGTCCCTCGAAGATGATGATCGACTTCTGGTCGTTGTCCTCGAGCCAGTACTGGTACTTCAGCAGCTCGACCTGCAGCTTGTACTTCTCGAGCTCGTACTCGTCCCGGTCCATGCGGGTGGCGTAGGGGTAGCCCTCCTGCCAGGTGTAGACCGGGTTGCCCTGGGGGTCGATGAGGTCCGGGTCCGGCGTGTGACCGTCCTGGACCGAGTAGCCCTCTTCGCGCAGATGCTCGATGTACTCGCGCAGGCTCTGGTTGTCAGGGATCTTCACGGTCACTCCTTCGCACGCGGGGTATGGACCAACTGTAGAGGTCCAGGATGTCGGGATGGTGAACGACGGGTCACCGGTGTCGAGGCAGCGGTGCGCCCCCCACGTGCTGCGGCGGGGCGCCCCCCCCCCCGGGGCGGGGGCGCCCCCCGCCGCGGGCAGCGCGGGGCGGGGGCGCCACAACAGCCCCCCAGCAAACCCGACGCGCGCGCCCGCAAAGCGCGCGGCCGTGGTGGGGGGGAGGGTGCAGCCCGGGCCCCGGGGGGCGCGCCGGGGGGCCCCCCCCCGCGGGCGGGGGCGGGGCGCACCGCCCGACGGGCCGGGAGCTCCCGGCTCAGTGCGCGAAGTGCCGGGTCCCGGTGAGGTACATCGTCACGCCCGCGGCGCGGCAGGCCTCCAGGACCTCCTCGTCACGGATCGAGCCGCCGGGCTGCACGATCGCGCGCACGCCGGCGTCGATGAGGATCTGCGCGCCGTCGGCGAACGGGAAGAACGCATCCGAGGCGGCGACTGCGCCGCGGGCCCGCTCCGGGGCCCGGGCCCCCTCGGCGTGCGCACCCAGGGTGTTGGCCCGGGTGACGGCCAGCCGGCACGAGTCCAGACGGTTGACCTGGCCCATCCCGATGCCGACGGCTGCAGAGTCGGCCGCCAGCAGGATCGCGTTGGACTTCACCGCACGCACCGAGCGCCACGCGAAGGCGAGGTCCGCCAGGGTCGCCTCGTCCGCGGCCTCGCCTGCGGCGAGGGTCCACTGCGAGGGGTCGTCGCCGTCGGCGGCGATGGTGTCGGGGTCCTGGATCAGCATCCCGCCCCAGATCTCGCGCATCTCCGCGCCGCGGGAGTACTGCCCGGGGAGGCGCAGGATTCGCAGGTTCTTCTTGGTGCGCAGCAGCTCGAGCGCCTCGTCCTCGTAGTCGGGGGCCAGGATCACCTCGGTGAAGACGGGCTTGACCTGCTGGGCCATGGCGAGGGTGACCGGCCGGTTGGCGGCGATGACGCCGCCGTAGGCGGAGATCGGGTCGGTGCCGTGGGCGCGGTGGTGGGCGCGGGCGATGTCCTCCTCCTCACCGGCCACCGCGACGCCGCAGGGGTTGTTGTGCTTGACCACGGCGACGGCCGGGAGGGGATGGTCGTGGGCGGCGCGCACGGCGGCGTCGGCGTCGACGTAGTTGTTGTAGCTCATCTCCTTGCCGCCGAGCTGCTCGGCGCCGGCGAGGCCGGGGGCGCTCTCGTCGGTGACCGCCAGGCGCGCCCGCTGGTGCGGGTTCTCGCCGTAGCGGAGGGTGGCGGTGATCCCGAGCGCGGCGGCGTCGGCCTCCGAAAGATCGAGGATGCTGAGGTCGGCGCCGTCCTCG
>JAKDUN010000194.1 GCA_030457675.1 Brachybacterium sp.
GGCGAAGGGGGCGGGGAGCAGGGCGACGGCCAGGCCGGCGGTGACCAGTGCCCCGATGAGTTCGGCGTTGGGCGCTTCGTAGGGCACCTGGCGGACCAGACCGGCGGCGCGGAAGGCGCGGTCGCTCTGGGCTCGACCGGTGCCTCCGGTGGCGAAGTCCGCGAACGGTTCTTCAGCCAGCTCGGCGAGGTCGATGGTGGTGCGGCCGGCCAGCCGGTGCTCCTCAGGGATGACGGCGACCAAGGCTTCCTCGGCGAGCACCCGGTGGCTCACGCCTTCCGGGATGATGCCCTCGGCGAGGCCGAGGACGGCAAGGTCGACATCGCCCTCACGGACCGCGGAGACGAGCTCATCACTGGCTCCGACGCGGAGCCTCACCGTCACCTGCGGGTACGCCTCCCGGACCTGGCGAATGAGCGCCGGCACGTCCAGCGCCGTGACAGTGGGGATGAGGCCGACGGTCAAGGGACCACTGACCACCCCGACCGCTGCCGTGGCCTCTGCGGCAGCGCGGTCAGCAGCTTCCAGGCTGCTGCGCGCCCAGGGCAGGAACGCCTCGCCGGCAGCCGTGAGCTCCACCCGCCGACTCGTCCGGGCGAACAGGACGGTGCCGATCTCCTCCTCCAGCTTGCGCACCTGGTGGCTCAGGGCTGATTGGACCACGAAGCACTGCTCCGCCGCTCGCGTGAAGTTGCGGGTCTCGGCGACGGCGAGGACGTAACGCATCTGCTGCAGCTCCATGCCATCCATCGTGGTCCACGATCGATGCCATGACAAGCATGTGCTGGACTCATGACTGCCTCAGGTCGGAGAGTGGAGGTCATGAGCATCCCCACCTCGACGGCACCCCCGACCGCCGGACGCACGACGGTTCTTCTTACCGCGTGCGCGCCCGTCGTGTGGGGGACCACCTACGTAGTCACCACACTGTTCCTGCCCGACGGTCATGCGCTCTGGTCGGGTGTGCTGAGGGCCCTGCCCGCCGGATTGCTGCTGGTGGCCATCGGTCGCACCCTGCCCAGCGGTGACTGGTGGTGGAAGGCGCTGGTCCTGGGCACCCTGAACATCGGGGCGTTCTTCCCCCTGCTGTTCGTCGCAGCCCACCTGCTGCCCGGAGGGATCGCGGCGGTCTTCGGGGCTGTCAGTCCGCTGGTCATCGCAGCTCTCGCTCTGCCTATGCTCGCCGAGCGGCCCACCAGGTGGCGACTGTTCTGGGGAGTGCTGGCCGTGGTCGGGGTCGCGATGATGGTCCTGGCTCCGGGGGTGGAGCTCAGCCTGCTCGGGGTGCTGGCAGGGTGCGCGGCGCCACTGAGCATGGCGGTGGGGACGGTTCTGAGCAAACGGTGGGGCCGGCCTGTCGGACCTGTCGCCTACGCGGGCTGGCAGCTCACTGCCGGCGGACTGGTGATCGTGCCTGGGGCGATCATGATCGAGGGTGATCCGCCGGTCCTCGACGGCGCTGCCATGGCCGGTTATGCATGGCTCGGGCTCATCGGTGCGGCCCTGGCGTACATTCTCTGGTTCCGCGGGGTCGGCTCGATGCCGGCGGGCGCGGTGGCCTTTCTGCCCCTCATCTCCCCGCTGGTCGCCGCCGTTCTGGGATGGCTGCTCCTCAGCGAGACCCTCACGTCGTTCCAGGGCGCCGGATTCGCTCTGGCCCTGCTCGCGGTGTCCTGCGCCCAGAGAACGCCATCATGGCGCGGCGCCCCTCCGAACCTGCCGACGCCCCCTCATGTCCTGGCCCTCGATCCCGAGTCGGCCGTCCTCACCACCAGGGAGCACACCGCATGAAGATCCTTCTCTTCGGAGCCACCGGAGCCGCCGGGTCGCGCATCGCTGCCGAGGCTCATCGACGTGGGCACCACGTCACGGCAGCCTCCCGCGGTCACCGCAGCACCAACGGCATCACCGGCGAGCTCGCGCAGGCGACCGTGCTCACCCTGGACGCCTCCGCGCGGGCTCTGGTCGCCGAGGCCGCACAGGAGCACGATGTCGTCGTGGCCGCCACGCGACCCGCCCCCGGCCGGGAGCGCGATGTCGAGGCCCTCACCACCGGTGTGGCCGACGGGGCGCGGAGGGCAGGTCGGCGGCTGATCGTCGTCGGCGGCGCCGCCCCCCTGCAGGTTCCGGGGACCCCGCAGATCGCGCTCGATGATCCGCAGCGGATTCCCACGGCGATCCGGCCGATCGCCGCCGCCAGCGTCCGCCAGCTCGAGATCCTGCGCTCCGCCAGCGGTCTGGACTGGACGTACCTCGCACCCGCCGCGGACTTCGGGCCCGGGCCTCGCACCGGCGACTACCGCACCGCCGCCGCAGCCCTGGTCATCGATGAGCACGGACGGTCCTCGATCTCGATGGAGGATTTCGCCATCGCGCTGATGGACGAGATCGAGTTCCCGACGACGAGGCGCGGGATCCTCTCGACGGGATACTGAGTCGACGGGATAGTGGCCGAGCTGGGCCCGCGGTCGGGCCATGAGGCGGGGGCCTAGCCGACCACCAGGTCCTGCCTGCCGTCGATCGCCTCCCGCGCCATGTCGAGGTGTCCGGCATGGAGGGAGGTCTCGCCCAGCACGCGCAGCAGGACCTCCCAGCCCGTCTCGAGCCGTGGTGCGTCGAACACCTCGGGCGGCGGCCACCACAGGGGCGGGGCCTCCAGATCCGTGCGGGCGAGGATCCCGTCGCCGAGGGCGGTCTCCCGCCGGTAGGCGGCGCGGAGCTCGGGTCCGGGCAGCGGCGGCGCTGTCCAGCCGTCCCGGAGCCGGTCGATGGCGCTCTCGTCCGCGCCCAGGACGGCCCGCAGCCAGAAGATCTCGACGTCGTGGAGCAGGTGGCTCACCATCGACCGGGGCGTCCATCCTGAGCGGGCCACGACGCGATCGAGGTCCCTCTCGCCAAGCCCGTCGATGGTGCGCAGCACGTGGGCGCGGTGCTCCTCGAGGTCGCGCACGACGAGAGTGCGCGCCGTCGAGTTCTGCGGTGGGGTCCTCATCGTTCGTCCTTCCACGGTAGTGGGCTCAGGGGTCGGGCGTGGCTCCGGCCCTGGGTGGCTGTGGCGGCAGAGCCGTGCCTCATCCGGGTTCGCGCTCCCATGTCTCGAGGGGGCCGGGCACGACGGTGAACAGCGGGTGGGGCTCCGGGCCCGCAAGGAGGTGCGCGCGCTGCCAGTGGTCGGGACTGCGGTGCTCGAGCTTCGTCAGCAGATGTCTCCACTCGAGGTCGAGCGGCCCGTCGGTGACGGGGATCCGCATCGGTCCCTCACCGTCGGCCGGCGCCGCATCGATCCGTGTCCGATCGAAGCGGTATCCCCGCGCCGTGGCCTCCTCGGCCAGGACGTCCAGATCTGCACCGACGGCGGCGAGCGGATCGACCTGCGCGCGGAACCGCTCGAGCTGCGGGTGGGAACGGTAGCCGTTCGTGCGGCCGGCGAGCACGGCCTGGGCCAGCAGCGACTCGCGCCAGCAGCCCGTGAGGCCTCGGCGATCGAGGTGGCGGGGGTGAAGGGACCACAGGCGCATCCGCCCATCGTGCCGTACGGCCGCCCGTCCCGCGAGGGTGCGGCACCGGCGAAGGTCAGTGCCTCAGAGGATCTTGTCCAGGAACGCCTGCGTGCGCGTCTCCTGCGGGTTGTCGAAGACGTCTCCCGGATTCCCCTGCTCCACGAGCCTGCCCTCGTCCATGAAGATCAGCCGGTCGCCGACCTCGCGGGCGAAGCCCATCTCGTGGGTGACCACCACCATGGTCATGCCCTCCAGGGCCAGGTCCTTCATCACAGCGAGCACTTCGCCGACCAGCTCCGGGTCCAGTGCGGAGGTCGGCTCGTCGAACAGCATGATCTTCGGCTCCATCGCGAGCGCCCGGGCGATCGCCACCCGCTGCTGCTGGCCGCCGGAGAGCCGGCTCGGGTACTCCAGCTCCTTGTCGGACAGGCCGACCTTGCGGAGCAGGGCCCGGCCCCGTTCGCGTGCCTTCTCCGTGCCGAGACGGCGCACCATCTGCGGGGCCAGCATGATGTTCTCGATCACGGTCTTGTGCGGGAACAGGTTGAACTGCTGGAACACCATGCCGATCTCGGCACGCATGGTGTCGATCCTGAGCTTGGGGTCGGTCAGCCGGTGGCCGTCGACCACCACCTCTCCGCTGGTGATCTCCTCCAGCCGATTCATGCAGCGCAGCAGCGTGCTCTTGCCGGACCCGGACGGGCCGATCACGCAGACCACCTCGCCGTCCTCGACGGACAGGTCGATGGAGGTGAGGACCTCGTTCGTGCCGAAGGACTTGTGCAGGTCCTTGATGTCGATGATCATGCCCGGAGCTCCAGACGCTTCTCGGTCAGGCGCAGCACGCCGGACAGGGTCAAGGTGATCGCCAGATAGCAGACGGCCACGGCCGTGTAGATCTCCACCGCATTGAACTGGTTCGAGGCGATCGTGCGGGCCTGGAACAGCAGCTCGGGCACGAGGATCACCGACAGCAGGGAGGTGTCCTTGATGCTGATGATGAACTGGTTGCCCAGGGGCGGGATCATCCGCTTGAACGCCTGCGGCCAGATCACCTTGCGCATGGTGACGTGGTGGCTCATCCCGAGGGAGCGGCCCGCCTCCATCTGTCCCTTGTCGATGGACTGCACGGCACCGCGGACGATCTCGGCGATGTAGGCGCCGGAGTTGATACCGATCACGATGATCCCGGCGAGCACGGACGGCAGCGTGTACTGGATGATCAGGGGCAGGGCGAAGAACAGCCAGATCGCCTGCACCAGCAGGGGAGTGCCGCGCACCACCTCGATGTAGGCGGTGGCGATCCAGTTGACCAGCGTGAACCGGCTCAGGCGTGCGAGACCGAAGATCGCGCCCAGCACGAAGCCGATCACCAGCCCGACCACCGAGATCAGCAGCGTGAACAGCATGCCCACCCCGAGCTGGGGCAGGAAGTCGACGACGCCGATCCAGTCGAATCCTAGGAGAGTACTCATCCGTGCGGGTCAGCTGACCTGGGACTCAGCCAGGTCGTCCAGCCATTCCGGCTCGCTGCCGAACCACTTCTCGAAGATCTCGGCGTAGGTGCCGTCCTCGACCATGTCGGCGAGCGCCTCGTTCATCGCCGTGACCAGCTCCTCGTTCCCCTGGGAGACGGCGATGCCGTAGTCCTGGGCCTCCAGCAGCTCACCGACGATCTTCAGGCTGTCACCGCCGGTGGTCTGGATGTAGTACTCCACGTTCGGGGCGTCGTACAGGACTGCGTCCGAACCGCCGCCCTCGACCGACAGATACGCCTGGTCGAGCTGCTCGTAGGTGTTCGGCGTGGCGCCCTCGATGTTGTTCTCGATGTAGTCGGCGCTGGTGGACCCGAGCCGGGTGGCGATGGTCAGGCCTTCGAGGTCGTCCACACCGGTGATGCTGGTGTCGTCGACCGGGACGCCGATGCGCAGACCGGACTTGTAGTACGGGCTGGTGAAGTCCACGACCTCGGCACGGTCGTCGGTGATCGTGATGCCGGCGATCGCGATGTCGAAGGTCCCCGTCTGCAGACCGGGGATGATTCCGTCGAAGTTGGTGGTCTCCAGCTCGATCTCGAATCCGGACCGGTCCGCGATCTCATTGACGATGTCGATGTCGAAACCGACGTACTCGCCGTCCTCCTTGAACTCGAAGGGCACGAAGGAGGTGTCGGTGGCGACGACGTAGGAGTCCTGCAGGCCGTCGCCGCCGCCCTCCTCGGCGGAGCCGCCGCAGGCGGCCAGTGCGCCTGCCATCAGGAGTGTCGTCGACACTGCGGCAATGGTCTTGAATCGCTTGAAGAGGTTCACAGAGAGCCTTCCTGGGGAGCCAGTTTCTTATCCGGAGTCGTCATTGAAACGCGAGAGAGTGGGAAGCGCGTGCTCGTGACGTTAG
>JAKDUN010000195.1 GCA_030457675.1 Brachybacterium sp.
GCCGCAGCGCCACCGGGGAGACGGTCACCGGGGTGTCCAGCACGGCGCGACCGGGTTCGATCACCCGCACCTCGCCGTCGATCCGGAAGGAGCCTTCGAGGGTCCTGTCCTCGCTGGAGGCGCCGAGCCGCACCCGGAACTCGCCGGGTTCGACGATGCGCTGCAGGTCACGGCCGGTGAAGGAGGTGCGGTCGGCGTGCAGGCGGAAGCTCACGCGTGTGCTCTCCCCGGCGGCGAGCCCCACCTTGGTGAAGCCGACCAGGCGCTTCAGCGGGCGCACCACGCTGGCGACGGGGTCGCTGAGGTAGAGCTGGACGACCTCCTTGCCGTCGCGGTCCGAGGCGTTGGTGACGGTCGCGGAGATCTCGACGGTGCCGTCGGCCCCGATCTGCGGTGCGGAGAGCTCGAGCTCGGAGTACTCGAAGCGGGAGTAGCTCAGGCCGTGGCCGAAGGGGAACAGCGGCTGCGGGTCGAGGTTCGAGATCCCCTCGCTGACCCAGGCCAGCACGGGGGCGAGGTAGGTGCCGGGCTGCCCGCCCACGCCGTCGGGGATGCCGATGGGCAGGCGGCCGGAGGGGTTCACCCGCCCGGAGAGGACGCCGGCGATGGCGCTCGCGCCCTCCTCGCCGGGCATGAAGGCCTGCACGATCGCGCGGGCGCGGCCGGCATAGGCGCCGAGGGAGTAGGGCCGGCCGGTGACCAGCACCAGCACCACCGGGGTGCCGGTGGCGAGCACGGCCTCGACCAGCGCGTGCTGGGCGCCGGGCAGCTGCAGGCTCTCGACGTCGCAGCCCTCGCCGGAGGTGCCGGCCCCGAAGAGGCCCGCGAGGTCCCCCACGGCGAGCACGGCCAGTTCGGCGTCCCGGGCTGCGGCGACGGCCTCGGGGATGCCGGAGGTGTCCTCGTCGGAGAATCCGGTGCCGGCCGCGGTGGTGAGGCTCGCGTGCGGGAACTCCGCGGTCAGAGCGTCGGCGAGGGTCGGGACGTGCACCGAGGTGCCGTTGTCCTCGAGGCGGGAGAGCACGTGGTTGGTGAAGCTGTAGCAGCCCAGGAAGCTGCGGGGCTGCACGGCGGCGGGGCCGATCAGGGCGATCGAGCCGGGTGCTCCGCCGTCGGCCCCGCCCTCCAGTGGAAGCGCGCCGTGGGGGTTGTCGAGCAGGATGATCGACTCCTCGGCCATGCGCCGCGCGAGGTCACGGTTCTCCGCCGGGTCCAGGTCGAGGGCCTCGCCGGTGGTGGTGGCGTCGAACTCCGCGTCCAGCAGGCCCAGCTCGACCTTCTGGCGCAGGATCCGGCGCACGGCGGTGTCGAGCACCTGTTCGTCGAGCTCGCCCTCGGTCACCGCGGCGGCCAGGTGCGGGTAGGCGGTGGACTCGGGCAGCTCGATGTCCAGGCCCGCGCTGAGTGCGGCGATCGCGGCGGCGCGATCGTCCTCGACCACGCGGTGCATGGACTGCAGGAAGCTCACGGCCCAGTAGTCGGCGACCACGGTGCCGTCGAAGCCCCAGGCCTCGCGCAGCAGCTCGGTCAGCAGCCAGCGGCTCGCGGCGGGCGGGGTGCCGTCGAGGTCCGCATAGGAGTTCATCACGGAGCCGACCTCGCCGTGGCGCACCGCCATCTCGAAGGGGACCAGGTCGATGTCGTGCAGCTCGCGCATCCCGATGGAGACGGGGGCGTGGTTGCGCCCGGCGCGGGAGGCGGCGTGGCCGGCGAAGTGCTTGAGGGTGGCGATCACGCCGGAGGACTGCAGACCGCGCACGTACTCGGTGGCGAGCACGCCGGTGAGGTACGGATCCTCGCCCATCGTCTCCTCGATGCGGCCCCAGCGGTAGTCGCGCACGATGTCGAGCACGGGCGAGAGTCCCATGTGGGCGCCGAGGCCGCGCATGTCCGCGCCGATCCGCTGTGCCATCTCGCCGATCAGCGCGGGGTCGAAGCTCGCGCCCCAGGCGATCGCGGCCGGGTAGGTGGTCGCGCCGTGCGCCATGATCCCGGTCAGGCACTCCTCATGGACCAGGGCCGGGATGCCGTGCGGGGAGCCGGCGACGACGGCCTGCTGCATCGCGCGCAGGTTCTCCACGCCCTCCTCGGGCGCGAGGGCGGCGCTGCCGTAGGGGCGGGTGAGATGGCCCAGACCCCCCTGGACGGCGGCCTCGAAGGGGTCGCGCCCCTCCTCGAAGGTGGACTGCATCGGGGCGAAGCCCTCGGCATCCCCGAGGGTGGGGCGCTTCCAGTAGCTGCCCAGCTGGGCGGTCTTCTCCTCGAGGTTCAGCTCCGCGAGCAGCGCCTCGACACGCTGCGCGGTGCTGAGGCCCCGGTCGTTCCACAGGGGAAGGGTCATGACGCTCCTTCGCTGGACCCGGGACGATCGCGCACAGCCGGCCGACGGCCACGTCGGTTCCGTCCGCTGCGACGCTCGCCTCGGAAGCAGTTTCAGTATGGGTTTAGCAATCTTTTCGGTTGCTTTCGGTGGCGTGAGCGTACGACAGGTGGGAAGATGGGTCAACAGGGCGTCTCCGATAGGGTGGCCGCCGTGGGCAGGTCATGCGCCGCCGACCCGGGAGAGCGCATGCCCGTCGGGCCGACCTGCTGGTCAGCGATCCTGACGCAGCCGTCGCATGCCATGGCGTCAGCCCCGCACCACACCGCACCGCGACCCCTCCCTCGACCGAAACTTTCTTCCAGGAGCTGTGCTTCTCAGATGACCACGACGCACTCACCCGCCCGACCGCTGCGCATCGGCATGGTCGGCTACGGCTTCATGGGCGCCGCCCATTCCCACGCCTGGCGCAATGCCCACCGCTTCTTCGACCTTCCGCTCACCCCGCAGCTGACCACCCTCGCCGGCCGCACCGAGGCCACCCTGGTCGAGGCCGCCGAGCGGTACGGCTTCGCCCGCACCACCACCCGCTGGCAGGACCTCGTCGAGGATCCCGAGATCGACGTCATCGACATCTGCACCCCAGGGGACACCCACGTGGAGATCGCGCTGGCCGCCCTCGCGGCGGGCAAGCACGTGCTGTGCGAGAAGCCGCTGGCGAACTCCGTCGAGGAGTCCGAGCAGATGACCGCCGCCGCGGCCGCGGCGCGCGCGGACGGCGCGCGCAGCATCTGCGGCTTCTCCTACCGCCGCACCCCCGCGCTCGCGTACGCGCGCCAGCTCGTCGCCGAGGGCGCCGTGGGCGAGATCCGCCAGATCCGCGCGCAGTACCTGCAGGACTGGCTCTCCGATGCCGATGCCCCGATGACCTGGCGCCTGGACAAGGACAAGGCCGGCTCCGGCGCGCTCGGCGACATCGGCGCCCACATCATCGACCTCGCCCAGTGGATCAGCGGGCAGAGGATCGAGTCGGTCTCCGGCACCCTCCAGACCGTGGTCCCCACCCGCCCCGCGGCCGGTACCGCACAGGGCCTGGGCGGCAAGGGCGACGCCTCCGGCGAGCGCCAGGACGTGACCGTCGACGACGTCGCCCTGTTCACCGCCCGCTTCGAGTCCGGCGTGCTCGGCTCCTTCGAGGCGACCCGCATGGCGCAGGGCCGCAAGAACGCGATGCGCGTGGAGATCAACGGGTCCGCCGGCTCGGTCGCCTTCGACTTCGAGCGGATGAACGAGCTCGAGGTCTACGACGCGACCGCCGATGCGGGCCGCCAGGGCTTCACCCGCATCCTCACCACCGAGCCCGAGCACCCCTATGCCGCCGCCTGGTGGCCCACCGGGCACGGGCTCGGCTACGAGCACACCTTCACCCATCAGATCGCCGACCTCGTCGCGGCGATCGGCGAGGGCACCGACCCCTCCCCCTCCTTCGAGGAGGCGCTGCACGTCCAGCGCGTCCTCGCCGCCGTCGAGGCCAGCGCGGCCGACGGCAGCAGCTGGACGAGCACCGATCCGCAGAGCACCACTCAGGAGAGCACCCGATGACCACCCCTCGCACCTGTCTCGTCGTCCGCGGCGGCTGGGACGGGCACCAGCCCGTCGAGGCCACCGACTTGTTCATCCCGTTCCTCGAGGAGAACGGGTTCACGGTGCGGATCGAGGACTCCCCCGCGATCTACGCCGATGCCCAGTACATGGCCACGGTGGACCTGATCGTCCAGTGCAACACCATGAACACCATCGAGCGCCCCCAGTTCGAGGGGTTGCGCGCCGCGATCGAGGCGGGCACCGGCATGGCCGGCTGGCACGGCGGCATCGCCGACTCCTACCGCAACGAGTCCGACTACCTCACCCTGATCGGCGGCCAGTTCGGCTGCCATCCGGGCAAGCACCCCGATGAGCGCACGGGCGAACAGTCGGACAACTACGTCCCCTACACGGTGAACATGCTGCCCGCGGCGGCCTCCCACCCCATCACCGAGGGGATCGGCGACTTCGACCTGGTCACCGAGCAGTACTGGGTCCTGGCCGACGACTACTGCGACGTGCTGGCCACCACCACGCAGAAGGTGCGCGAGTGGGATCCGTGGCATCGCGAGATCACCTCGCCGGCGCTGTGGACCCGGTTGTGGGGGAAGGGACGCATCTTCGTCTCCACCCCCGGCCACCGGGTCGAGGTGCTCGAGGACCCGAACGTGCGCACCGTGATCGAGCGGGGCATGCTGTGGGCCGCCCGCGGCTCGGAGCAGCCCTACGGCGACCACGGCCGCACCACCGCGGCCGCTGAGGAGAACGCCTGATGAGGATCGGCATGATCGGCTGCGGGGTCATCTCGCAGCAGTACCTGACCAGCTTCGACCAGCTCCCGGACGTGCAGCTGGTGGCCGTCGCGGATCTGGACCCGGCCCGTGCCGCGGCCGCCGCCGAGGGGCGTGAGGGGGTGCGGGCGCTGAGCGTCGACGAGCTCATCGCCGACCCCGAGGTGGATACCGTCCTGAACCTCACGATCCCGGCGGCGCACGCCGAGGTCGATCTGAAGGCGATCGCGGCGGGCAAGAACGTGTACTCGGAGAAGCCCTTCGCGGTGACCACCCAGGAGGGTGCCGAGGTGCTGGTCGCGGCACAGGCCGCGGGCGTGCTCGTCGGCTCCGCACCGGACACCGTGCTCGGCACCGGCACCCAGACCGCCCGCGCCGCGATCGACGGGGGCGTCATCGGCACGCCCACCGCGGCGATGGCGACGATGGTCTGCCCCGGCCACGAGCGCTGGCACCCGCAGCCGGACTTCTACTACGTGCCCGGCGGCGGACCGCTGCTGGACATGGGGCCGTACTACATCCATGCGCTGGTGACCCTGCTGGGCCCGGTCTCCTCGGTGATCGGGGCGGCCAGTCGGCCCCATGAGGAGCGCACCATCGGCTCCGGCCCGCGGGCCGGGGAGAAGATCCCCGTCAGCACGGACACGCACGTCACCGGGGTGCTGGTGCACGAGTCCGGGGCGCTGTCCACCCTGGTGATGAGCTTCGACGCGGTCGCCACCGCGGCGCATCCGATCGAGGTCCACGGCACCGAAGGCACCCTCGCGGTCCCGGATCCGAACCGCTTCTCCGGCGAGGTGTCCGTGCGGCGCCTGGGCGGCGAAGGCTGGGAGACGCTCCCGGTGACCGGCGGCTACGAGGAGGCCGGGCGCGGCATCGGCCTGCAGGACATGGCCGTGCGCGGTCCGGAGCTGCGGGCCAGCGGCGAGCTGGGCCAGCACGTGCTCGAGGTGATGAACGCGGTGCTGGAGTCCGCGCACAGCGGCTCCCGGATCGAGATCGCCAGCAGCGTGGCGAGGCCCGAGGCCGTGGCGCTGGAGGACGTGCGCGCGGCGGTCTGAGCACCGCCGGCTCACGACGGGCGATGACGGCGCGCCGCTCCCGCGGGGGTGGCGCGCCGTCGTGTCACAGGTTCCAGATCACCGGGACCAGCAGGATCTTCACCACGATGGAGAAGGCGAAGA
>JAKDUN010000196.1 GCA_030457675.1 Brachybacterium sp.
TGCAACGGGCTCACGCGGCGGGGGCTGTGGGCGGCGGCGTGCCGGAGACTCCGTCCGGAAGGCATCCGCAGGATTCCCGCAGCACGAGGGTGGAGCCGATGGTGACGGGTTCCTGCACCGGTTCGCCGCCGATGCGGGCGGCGAGCCGATGGGCGGCCAGGGCACCGAGCTCGCCCACCTCCTGTCGCACCGTGGTCAGTCCTGGGCTCAGGTACCTGGCGGTGACCGTGTCGTCCCATCCGGTGACGACCAGATCCGCGGGCACGTCGAGGCCGGCGGCGGTGAGACGGGCGATGATCGCCAGGGCGAGCTCGTCGTTGCCGCACACGAGCGCGTCGAGACCGGCGACCCCGCGCGGACCGTCGCTCGACGCGGGGCTCCCTGAGGCACGGTCGCTGTCGGACTGGTCGGCCTCGAGGAGCTGCTCGGCGACCTCGAGGCCGGCGTCCTCGACCGGATCCGCGGCGAAATGCGCCGCCGGGGTCAGCCCGGCGGCCGCGAGAGCGTCGAGATAGCCGCGATGCCGCCGCCCGATGTCCGAGCCCTCCTCGGGGTGACCCACGAAGCCGATGCGGCGGCAGCCGTGCTCGAGGAGGTGCTCCGTGAGCCGCCGCGCCGAGCTGCGGTTCTCGGCATAGAAGGCATCGACACCGGTCACCCTCCCGCGGGCGACGCTCACCGTGGGCCGCACCTCGGAGACCTGCCGCACGACCTCGTCATCGGCGCCGCTGCGGGCCATGAACGCGACCCCGTCGACCCGACCGAGCAGGTCCAGCACCGCAGCGGGCCGCTGCTCCTGGGGCCTGGCCAGGGCGAGCACCACCGAGAGTCCGAGCTCGGAGGCGGCGACCTCGAAGCCGACCAGGAGCTCCGCGTAGTAGGGCCCGGCGATGTGCGGCAGCACCACGCCGAGAGCCTTGCTGCGACGCACGGCGAGGGCTCGGGCCGCGGCCGCGGGGACGTACCGCAGCTCCCGGGCAGCCTCGAAGACGGCGTCCCGGGTGCGCGGCGCGACCTTGGAGGGATCCCCGAAGGCTCGGCTCACCGTCGCGATCGAGACCCCGGCGTGCTCGGCGACCTGGTAGATGGTCGGGACAGGCAGGGAGTCCCCGTTCAGCATCATCGTGCCCTCCTGCTCGTCGTCGAGTCCCGTGGCGCGGCATCTGCCGGGCCGAGCGTCGGCACTCCTGGATGGAAGCGCTTACAAACGCACGTCGAGTGTATGCGCTTACATCGGGCGTGGCAAGGGTCACGCCGTCCTCGAGGCGCCCCTGCACCGGACCGCTGCGCAGCCGGATGAGCACCCGGTGGGCGCACTCTCCTCACCGGAACGCTCGGCGTGTCGATGCCGAGCGGTGGAGCGTCCCTGGTGGGGCGCTCGGCGAGAGGCTCCCGCTCTCAGGCGCGCTGCGCGGCCGTCCCCGACGGACCGGCCGGCCCGTCAGTCCGCGAAGCGGAGGTCGATCGCGCTGCCGTGGGAGGGCAGACCCTCCGCGGAGGCGAGCGTGGTCGCGGCCGCGCGCGCCCCGGCGAGCGCGGCCCGGTCGTAGTGGACGACGTGGATGCCGCGCAGGAAGGTCTGGACCCCCAGGCCGCCGTTGAACCGGGAGCTGCCGCCGGTGGGCAGGACGTGGTTGGAGCCCGCGGCGTAGTCGCCGAGGCTCACCGGACTGTGGGGGCCGACGAAGACGGCACCGGCATTGGTGACGCGGGCAGCGATCTCGGCGGCGCCGGCCGTCTGGATCTCCAGGTGCTCGGCGCCGTAGGCGTCCACGACCGCGAGCCCCTGGTCGAGGTCCGCGACCAGCACGACCCCGCTCTGCCGCCCTCGCAGCGCCTGCTCGATGCGTTCGCGGTGCAGAGCCTGAGGGACCTGCGTCGCGAGCTCCGTCTCGACTGCCGTCGCGAGCTCTGGGGAGTCGGTGACCAGCACGCTCGCGGCCAGCGGGTCGTGCTCGGCCTGGGAGATGAGGTCCGCGGCGACGAAGGCGGGATCGGCCGTGGCATCGGCCAGGATCGCGATCTCGGTGGGCCCGGCCTCGGCGTCGATGCCCACCGTGCCGCGCACCAGGCGCTTGGCGGCGGCGACGTAGACGTTGCCCGGCCCGGTGACCAGGTCCACGCCGGCCAGGGCCTCGCCGTCGCCGAGGTCCTCGGCGCCGTGGGCCAGCAGCGCGATCGCCTGGGCGCCGCCGACGGCGAGCACCTCGGTGACCCCGAGCAGCGCGCAGGCGGCGAGGATCGTGGGGTGCGGCAGGCCGCCGAACTCCTTCTGCGGCGGGGAGGCGAGCACGATCTGCTCGACGCCCGCGACCTGGGCGGGGACCACGTTCATCACCACCGAGCTGGGCAGCACGGCACGGCCGCCGGGGACGTACAGGCCCACGCGCCGCACGGGCACCCAGCGCTGGCCGACAGTGCCGCCGGGCACCACCTCGATGCTCTCCGCGGGCCGCACCTGGGCGGCATCGACCCGACGCACCCGTGCGGCCGACTCCTCGAGGGCCGCACGGATCGCGGGGTCGAGCTCGTCCAGCGCGCGCTGCAGTGCGGCCTGCGGGACCCGCAGATGCTCGGGCCGGATCCCGTCGAAGCGCTCGGAGGCGTCGAGCACGGCCGCCGCGCCCCGGGCGGCGACATCCTCGACCACGGGCCGCACGGCGGCGGCCGCGGCCTCGACGTCCAGCTCAGCGCGCGGCAGCGCGGCCGTGAGCTCGGCGGCGGTGAGGGTGCGCGCGCGAAGGTCGGTCACGGCGAGGAAGGGGGCGGAATCAGGCATGAGGGCAGTCTAGGAGCGCTCCGCCCGCACGGCGCGCCGTGCCCACGTCGCGGAAGGCCCTCCGAGCGCTCTCCCGTCTGCCGCAGGCACTAGTGTCGACCCGTGCTCGTCGCTTTCCTCCTCACCCTCCTCGCCGGCGGGGCCACCAGCATCGGGGCCGCGCTCGGCGTGCTGGGTCGCGGCACCAGTCCGAAGCTGCTGGCCGGCGGGCTGGGACTCTCCGCCGGCGTCATGCTCTACGTGTCCTTCGTCGAGCTGATGCCGCAGGGCGCCCAGGTGCTCTCCGGCGGAGACGTCATCACCCCGAGCGGTGGTGCGTATGCCGCCCTCTCGTTCTTCATCGGCATCGCGCTGATCGCCGTGCTGGACCGCCTGGTGCCCGAGGCGGTGAGCCCGCACGAGTTCTCCGGCCGGATGGCCGGCACCCATGGGCAGACCGAGGTGCGCGAGCCCGATGAACAGGCCGCGGACCGGGCCCTGCGGGCGCGACTGCTGCGCATGGGCGCGGTGACCGCGGCCGCCCTGGCCCTGCACAACGTCCCGGAGGGGTTCGCGACCTTCGTGGCCGCCCTGCAGGCACCCGAGGTGGCGATCCCGGTGGTGGCGGCGATCGCGCTGCACAACATCCCCGAGGGACTCGCAGTCGCGGTCCCGGTGCGCCGTGCCACGGGATCCCGCGCGAAAGCGTTCTGGCTCGCCTCGATGACGGGCATGGCCGAGCCGGTCGGCGCGGTGATCGGCTACCTCCTGCTCTCCCCGCTGCTGACCGGCGAGGCGATGGGCGCGATCCTGGCCGGAGTCGCCGGGGTGATGGTGTTCGTCTCGCTCGATGAGCTGCTGCCGGCCGCGGAGGAGACCGGCGAGCACCACACCGTGATCTACTCCCTGATCTCCGGGATGGCGGTCATGGCGCTCACGCTGATCGTGCTGTGATGGACCAGCATCGACGCCGCGGACGCCGGACCGCTGCCGCCCTGGCCGCGATGGCGCTGACTCTCACCCTCGCTGCCTGCGATGCGCTCCCGGGCCTGCCCGGGAGCGGGCCCGATGACGGGGCCTCCTCCCCCACCGTCGCCGACCCGATGGACCCCGACGCGGTGGCCGCGGCCGAGAGCACCCCGGTGGATCCGTCCTGGCTGTGCCGTCCCGGAGAGGTGGAGCCCCCGGTGGACTCCTCCGCCGGCGGCACGCTGACCCCGCAGACCGTGCGGGCCGACGGCAATGCCCTCGAGGTCTCCGGGTCCTTCCATCTGGAGGCGGGCCACCGCTATCGGGGCTTCGCCCCGGTGGGGGTGCTGGTGCCCGTCGATCCGGAGAACCGGGGCGCCCCGGCTCCCGGCTTCGAGGGCGAGCTCGGGATCGAGGGTGCCCCCACCCCGCCGATCGTGGTCCGTGAGCGGGTCGAGGTCCCCGGTGACGGGCCGACGCCGTCGGCAGTCATCGCGCGGCTGACGCTGGGGACCTGCGACGACTCCCCGCTGCCCGACGGTCAGTTCCTGCTGCGGCTCACCGGCGGCGGGGTCGATGGACCCGGCCGCGGCGAGGACGACGCCGGGTGGAGCGCGAGCGGAGATGTGCTGGTGGATGTGGTCGACGGCGGGGCGGAGGTGGTGCCCGGTGCGGTGACCGCTGCGTCGGGCGAGGTCCCCGTCGACCTCTCCCCGCTGCAGTGCGGGGCGAGGCTCGCACCCCTCGGCGACGGGGACGAGCTGGCCGTAGCGGTCGCCGAGCCCACCACCAGCGTCTCCACCCTGGTGCCGAAGGACGAGCTCGGCGTCTCGGTGACCGCCGAGGTGACGGTCACCTCGCCGGATCTCGGCACCCGGGCGCTGTTCCAGGGCGTCGTGCTGACGCATCCCGGGACCGGGACCGTCGTGGCCGGGGCGCGCAACGCCCCCACCGTCTCCCTGCAGTGGATCGGCGAGGACGGGGTGAGCCGCACCGGCCGGGCGTGGACCAGCCGCGGGGCCTGTGGGCCCGATGCCCTGCGCGCCGGCAAGTACCAGGCGCACGCCTTCGCGGTGACCGTCGACGGGGACGGCGCCACCCGGCTCGTCCTCTCCGACCCCTGGGCGGTCCAGGTCGTCGAGGAGAGGAACGAGGAAAGCGGCGAGGGCGAAGTGCAGGAACCGTCCTGAGGGTCGTCGGCCCGCGGACAGGGGATGCGAGAGGGGCTTCTCACGTACCGTGGTGCCGTTCGGATCGACGGGCGGGACAGCGCCCGCACGTCGATTAGTCTTGACGTCAAGACAAATTCCGCATCGACCTGAGGGAGCACGCGACACATGGCGCGCATCATCTACACCCACACCGACGAGGCGCCGATGCTGGCGACCGCATCGTTCCTGCCGATCCTCGATGCCTTCTCGGACACCGCCGGGATCGAGGTCACCACCCGTGACATCTCCCTGGCCGGCCGCATCGTCGCGGCCTTCTCCGATCTGTTGCCCGAGGACCAGCGCGAAGCAGATGCCCTGGCCGAGCTGGGCGAGCTGGCGAAGTCCCCCGAGGCCAACATCATCAAACTGCCCAACATCTCCGCCTCGGTGCCGCAGCTGAAGGCTGCCGTGGCCGAGCTGCAGGCCCAGGGGATCGCGCTTCCGGACTACCCCGAGTCCCCCTCCACCGACCAGGAGAAGGACATCCGCGCTCGCTACAACTCAGTCATGGGCTCGGCCGTGAACCCGGTGCTGCGCGAGGGCAACTCCGACCGCCGCGCCCCCGCCGCGGTGAAGAACTTCGCCAAGGCCCACCCGCACCGCATGGGCGAGTGGAGCGAGGACTCGAAGACCTCCGTGGCGACCATGGACGCCGATGACTTCCGCGACAACGAGCAGTCCGTGGTCCTGCAGGCCGAGGACACCCTGTCGATCGTGCATGTGGCCGCCGACGGCACCGAGACCGTGCTCAAGCCGTCGATCCCGGTGCTCGCCGGGGAGGTCGTCGACTCCACCGTGATGCGCGCCGCCGCGCTGGACGCCTTCCTGCGCGAGCAGATCGCGGCCGCGAAGGAGCAGGGCGTGCTGTTCTCCCTGCCCCTCAAGGCCACCATGATGAAGGTGTCCGACCCGATCCTGTTCGGGCACGCCGTCCGCG
>JAKDUN010000197.1 GCA_030457675.1 Brachybacterium sp.
TCCAGCGTTTCGTGAATTGCCCTGTTTCTCGACATGGGAAACGACGGAATGAAGCGAACGAGACTGATCGGTGGCGCTCTGCGGAGCGTCGAGGCCCTCTTGCCAGAAGTGTGGCGTCTCGATGTCGAGGCCGACGGCCGGGCCGTATCCCCGCGAGCTGATGCCATCGCCGTACTGACCGGACCTGGCGGATCGACAGCGCGATTCATCGTCGAAGCTCGGGGGTCGGGAACGTCGACCCGACTCCTGCTCGCGAGGCTGCAGGATCTGCCACTCGGGGTCCGGGCTCTGGCCTCCTTCGCCGAGGTCTCGCCCGGCTCGGTGTCCAAGGTGCTGCCCACCCTCGCCGACGAGGGAGCTCTCGACCGCGGTGAACGCGGGGCAGTGACTGCCGTCCGCCGCCGCGCGCTGATCCGGCGGTGGGTACAGGACTACTCCTTTCTCGCCACCAATGGATCGCCCCGCCACTACATCGCGCCGCGTGGGCTCGCACGCACGCTGGACCGGCTGGCTGATCTTCCCGCCCCGGTCACGCTGACCGGTTCAGCGGCGGCCCGGCGATGGCTGGCCGATGGTGCCACGTCGGTCGTCCCCCTGCGGCTGCTCGCGCTCTATGCCGACGACCTGGAGTCGCTCGCCGACGCCCTGGGACTGATCCCTGCGGATCCGGCGATCGCGAACGCCGTCATCGCCATTCCCCAGGATCGACGGGTGCTCACCGATCACCTGGCCCCTGCGTCGCTCGTCCTCGCCGACCTGCTGACCCTCTCGGGGCGAGCGGACGCTGAAGCAGAGCAGTTCATGGACACCCTCGCCCGCACCGACCCTGCATGGGGGGAATGATGGACCTCGCCCCTGAATGCATCGTCGCCCGCCGCGTGCTGCTGGATTCGCGCCGGGCCCGCACCCGGGGCACTGGGTCGACGCTCGTGAGGTGGCGGTGGACCTCATGGTCGTGCCGCACCAGGCGGGGACGACGAAGGCCTCTGTTCGCGCTGCCCGCTGGGCTCCGCACGAGAAGCTGACGGCCCGCATCGCCAGTGGACTGGAGCCGGCGCTGGTCGACCACGCGGTGGTGATCATCGCAGTGCTCGAGCCGGACGATGGCCGGTCGGCAGATCTACGGGTGGCAGGGCCGGCTGCCCTGCTGGCGGTTGAGGCCATCAAGATCAGCGAGCGCCTTGAGCGGGCCGACACCCAGCCCGACCGGCTCAGGGAGAAGGACGCACTGGACGCCTTTCGGATCCTCCAGGCCGTCGACACCGCTGGCCTGGTGGAAGGCTTCGCCTCCCACGGGGTCGACCACTACGCCGCTGCGGTCACAGCTGAGGCCCTCGAGGTCTACCGCACCGATTCTTCGACGGCTGAAGGGCGCATCGCTCAGCTTGCTGCTGCTGCCGCTCACGGGGACCCGACGGTGGCACCCTCGTTCGCTGCACTCGTTCGAGAGCTCCTGAATGCACTCTGACCGGGCACGTGATGTCATAGCCGGAACACTGCGGATGGCACCTCGTCCCGTGGAGTGATGCCGCAGGGGCTCACCGCGCTGCGGGCGTGGTGAGGTCCCGGATCGTTGAGCACCCGGGTCGGTGACGATGAGCGCGACGGACGTCATGGCGGTGACTCTCACGGGACGCAGCGGAGCGGCTCCACCTGGTCTGTCGAGCGGCTCAGAGCAGCGGGTGGCGCTCGGTCCTGAGGGCGCTGTTCAGCCCCGCGGCCCCACCCCGCTGAGCCGGTAGGCCTCCTTGAGGATCTCCAGAGTGGTCATCGCCTCGCCGGGCCCGATCCAGAACGGCTCGGGCTCCTCCAGTCGCTCGTAGAAGTCGCGGATCAGCAGCTCGTGGGAGACGCCCCAGTAGGAGCGGCCGCCCGAGGTCACCGAGCGCTCGCCGAGGGTGTCCACCCGGCCGTCCGCCCAGCGGATCGTGAGCCCGCCCTCGGTGCCTCCGCGCAGGGTCACGTAGGCCCTCTCGCAGTCCAGCTCGAGCTCCACCGGGCGGTGCTGCGGCGCGGTGAGGGTGGCAAAGAACGAGGTGGTGACGCCGCCGGGGTGGTGCAGCAGCAGCTCGGCGGTGTCCTCGACCTCGATCACCTCGCCGTACTTGCGCGTGGCCACGTGCCCGTCGGTGCGCTCCACCCCGCCCAGCAACCACTGCACCAGGTCCAGGGTGTGGATGGCCTGGTTGATCAGCAGCCCGCCGCCGGAGCCGTCCCAGGTGCCGCGCCAGGGCTTGGCACGGTAGTAGTCGGCGCTGCGGGTCCACACCACTGAGGCCCAGGCCCCACGCACCGCGCCGAGCTCGCCCGAGCCCAGCATCTCGTGCAGACGCTGGCTGGCGAGGTTGTAGCGGTTCTGGAAGCAGATCCCGATCTTGGGGCCGTCGGCGGGGGAGGCGGCGAGCGCCTCGACCAGGCGCCGCCCGTCCTCGAGGGTGTGCGCCAGGGGCTTCTCCTGCAGCACGTGCACCCCGGCCTCCAGCGCGGTGAGGGAGGGGCCGACATGCTGGTGGTGGGGAGTGGTGACGTGCACGGCATCCGGGCCGACGGCATCGATCAGCTCCTGGGTGCTCGCGAACCCGGGCACGCCGGTCGCCGCGGTGGCGCGGGCGAGCGCCTCCGGATCGGAATCCGCGACCCCGACCAGCTCGAGCCCCTCGATGTCCCTGATCGCCTCGAAGTGGACCACGGACACGTCCCCGCAGCCGATCAGGCCGATGCGCCTGGCTGTCATGTCTCCTCATTCCTGGCCGCCGCTGCGCGGCCGACGTCGATGGACGCCACTTTACGGGGACGGCCCATGGACCCGGTGCTCGGTGGGGCCTCCCGCATCAGGGTGCATCACGATGCGGCCCACCGGCGACGCGTGCATGCCCATGCACGGAGATCCAGGACACGCTGGGAATCAGGTTGTCCGACAATCACTTTTGGTGCTCTGACCTGGGTCTTTGCCTCCATTCTTTTTGTCTAGGTGGCTATTGGTTCCCGACTGTGCGACTATCTATCCGGCCCCAAGCGCGACGAGAGCTGGTGGAGCCGCTCACGAAGAGCGGGATCCAGCCGCCGCAGTCACGGTCCCCTCCTGGAGCAGGTGCGATACGCCGCTCGGAGTGAGGGCGGACGACGCGCGCTCCGGGGGTCGATTGCCGGTCGGCCCGCGGAGGGCCCCGCTTCGAGCTCAGCGCGCCCTGCGCAGCCTGCGGAGGATCGGGTGCAGGAGAACGGTTCATCCGCGACGAAAGGAAGTCCAGTGCCGCCACAAGGCGAGATCGTCCAGCTCGGAATCATCGGAGTCATCGTGCTCCTGCTCCTCTTCTACGGGGGCACGATGCTGATGTCGGTCGCGATATCCCGCAAGAAGGAGAACGCCGACGACTACATGACCGCCGGCAACAAGATCGGCTTCGGTGTCTCCGCCGCCTCCATGACCGCCACCTGGATCTGGGCGTCCTCGATGTACGCCTCGGTGACCGCGGGTTACACCTATGGCGTCTCCGGCCCCATCCACTACGGGCTCTGGGGTGCGCTGATGATCCTGTTCATCTACCCCTTCGGCAAGCGGATCCGCGCCGTCGCGCCCCGCGCCCACACCCTCGCCGAGGTGATGTACGCCCGCCACGGCCGCTCCTCGCAGCTGATGCTCGCGGGCTCCAACGTGCTCGGTTCGGTCATCTCGCTGACCTCGAACTTCATCGCCGGCGGAGCGATCATCGCGATGCTCTCGCCGCTGAACTTCGGTCACGGCATCCTGATCATCGCCGCCGGAGTGCTGCTGTACACCCTGTGGTCCGGCTTCCGCGCCTCCGTCCTGACGGACTTCGCGCAGGTCCTGGCGATGCTCGGCGCGGCCGTCATCATCATCCCCGCAGTCTTCTTCCTCGCCGGCGGGCCCTCGATGTTCGCCGACGGGGTCGCCAGCGGCAACGTCACCCCGCAGCAGGAGAGCTTCTTCTCCTCCGACGCGTTCATGAACCAGGGCGCCCCCTACATCGCGGCCGTGCTCGCCTACGCGATCGGCAACCAGACCATCGCCCAGCGCCTCTTCGCGGTGCGCGAGGACCTCATCAAGCCCACCTTCATCACCGCCACCATCGGCTACGGCGGGACGGTCATCGGCATCGGCATGCTGGGCGTGATGGCGCTGTACCTGGGCGTCGAGCCCATGGGCGGCGACATCAACAACCTGATGCCGCAGATGGTCGGCACCTACCTCCCGGCGGCCCTGGTGGCGCTGGCGTTCATCATGATCATCGGCTCGCTGTCCTCCACCGCGGACTCCGACCTCTCGGCACTCAGCTCGATCGTGATGACGGACATCTACGGCCAGTCCGTCGGCCGCAAGAACGTGAACCCGAAGCTGATGATCTTCATCGGCCGCCTCACGATGATCATCGCCACGGGCCTGGCGCTGTACTTCGCCACCGCGAAGTTCAACATCCTGGACCTGCTGGTCTTCGTCGGCGCGCTGTGGGGCTGCCTGGTCTTCCCGGTCATCGCCTCCTTCTACTGGAAGAAGGTGACGAACGCAGCTTTCACGATCTCCGTGATCGCCGCGCTCGTGGTGTTCCTGCCGGTGCGGTTCCAGCTGATCCCGCTGACCGGTGCCTGGGCGCTGTTCGTCGAGCTGCTCGCCATCGTCGGGGTGGGTGTGGTGCTCGGCATCATGGCCTTCGGCTTCTTCGGACTGCGCCCGGCGATGATCATCGGCGCGGTCGCGACCCTCGCCGTGCTGCCCTTCGGATTCGGCTACCTGCGTGACTTCGAGACCCTCTCCGGCTCGCTGGTCGCCTACTCGGTCTCCTTCCTGGTCTGTTACCTGCTGAGCGTCCGCTCGAGCCAGAACTTCGACTACTCGGTGATCAAGAGGATCACCGGTGACTTCGATGACGAGACGCCGACGTCCGACGAGGACGTCCGCGGCGACGAGGACCCCGTCACCGCGAACCGCGGCACCGCGAACTGATCCCGACCCGAGTCTCCTGAGAGGAGAACAGACATGACCGCTCTGCTGACCACCTACGTGCTGATGTGGCCGGTGATCGTCTTCGGCGTCCTGGCCACGATCGTCAGTGGCTTCGCCAAGGACGCCAAGGAAGCCCGCGACGAGGGTCGCTCGATCATCTGACCGACCCCGTGCGGCCGCCGCCTCGACGGCGTGCTCACCCCCGACACCCCGGGACCCGACGTGCTGCGGCGGGTCCCGGGGAGTTCGGCGTGGCCCCGTCGATCCGCCGGTGCGGACGGTCCCGGATCAACCTTTCGGAGGATCACACGGGCCCGCCCGTTTCCTACCGTTGAGGGCATGAAAACACTTCTCCGCACCGCTTTCGTCTACATGCTCCTCGGGGTCCTCTCCGGCCTCTTCTACCGCGAGTACACCAAGGCCGTCGACGCCATCGGCGCCGACACCCAGCTCAGCACCCTCCACACCCACTTCCTGGCGCTGGGGATGCTGGTGTTCCTCATCGTGCTCGCGCTGGACGCCGTCTTCTCCCTGTCCGGGCGCCGCTCCTTCTCCGTCTTCTACTGGACCTACAACATCGGACTGCTGGTCACCGTGGTCATGCAGGCCGTGCGCGGGATGCTCACCCTCGACGGGCAGGATCCCACCACCACCAGCGCCGCGATCCCCGGCATCGCGGGCCTGGGACACATCCTCCTGACCGTGGGCCTGGTCGCCCTGTTCGTGACGCTCAATGCCGCGATCAAGGACCGCGCCGCCCTCCAGCGCCGCACCGCGGGCCGGGCCGGCGCCGAGGACGGGTCCGCCGTCACCGCCTGAGTGACGAGAACCCGTCCGGCACTCCGCCCGACGGCTGGGACACCGGTGACTCCTGGGCAGCTCCTGCCTAGGATGGCGCCG
>JAKDUN010000198.1 GCA_030457675.1 Brachybacterium sp.
CGGCTCTCCGAGCACCTCCGCCACCGTAGCCCCGGCCGACGGCCCGACCCCGACGCCGCCGGTCCGCCGGCGCACCGTCCTGGCCGCCGGGATCCCCGCCGCCGTCGGCCTCCTCGGGATGTCCGCACTGACCAGCCCTCGTCCCGCGAACCTCGGAGACCCCATGGGAGACCGGCAGCTGACCAGCATCCTCACCCCGCACCTCGGCGGCCATCGTCGGGTGGCCGTCGCCCATCTCGACGGCAGCGGCGAGGTGCGCTTCGCGGGTTTCGGGGCCGACGAGAACACCGAGTTCGAGATCGGCTCGGTCTCCAAGACCTTCACCGGTGCCCTGCTGGCCGAGGCCGTCTCCCGCGGCGAGGTCACGACGCGGACCACCATCGCCGAGGTGCTCGGCAACGAGGACACCAGCGAGGATGCAGGCGGCAGCGAGATCGCCGACGTCACCCTCGCCGAGCTCGCCACCCACACCTCGGGACTGCCGCGCCTGGCCCCCGGCGCCTTCGTCGGCTCGATCCTGGCGAACTTCCTGCGGAAGGACCCGTATGCGGGACGCGACGCAGACCAGGTGATCGCCGACGCGCTCGGCTGCCGCCCCTCCGGGCGCGGCAGTTTCGCGTACTCGAACCTCGGCGTCGCCCTGCAGGGTCAGCTGCTCGCCCGGGCGGCCGGGACCGACTATGCGTCGCTGCTGAACCAGCGGATCCTCGAACCGCTGGGACTGGGTGGGACCTATGCCCCGATCACCGCCGAGCACCTGCGGGGAACGGCTGCTCGCGGCCATGGCGGAAGCGGCCTGCCGCATGCCCCGTGGACCATGAACGGCAGTGCCCCGGCGGGCGGCATCCGCTCCACCGCGGCGGATCTCGCCGCCTACCTGGCCGGGGCCCTCGACGGCTCGGCCCCGGGCGCGGCCGGCGCCTCCGAGATCCTGGTCGAGTCCAGCGCGACGGAGCGCCACGGCATGAACTGGTTCCACGAGGACTTCGGCGACGGCACCTGGCACGTCCACCACAACGGGATGACCGGCGGCTTCGCCGCCTTCGTGGGCTTCACGCCGGCGACCGGCAGGGGGATCGTGATCCTCACCGACACCGCCCGCAGCGTCGATGCGCTCGCGGTGGACATCCTCACCGGGGAGGTGGCCCTGTGACGACCGTGCTGGGTCTGCTGCCGCTGCTGTCCGCGCTGGTGCTCTCGATCATGCTGCTGAGCTCCGTCGTGACCCTCTTCCGACGCCATCAGCATCCGTGGCGGATCCTCCAGCGCGGCCTCGGCGGCGCCAGCATCCTCGCGATCCTCGGGGTGATCGGGATCGTGCCCGCCGCGCTCTGGTGGCTGCCGTGGCTGCTCACCCTCGCCCTGACCGCGGGAGTCGTGGTCGCGTGCCGGCGCCTTGCGGTGCGGCCCCCTCCTGCCGAGCCGACGACACGGGAGGCCGCGCACCTCACCTCCCCCGGCCTGCTGAACCTGGGGATCGAGGTGGCTCTCTACCTCGCGCTGCTGGTGATCGCGCTGGTCGCGGGCTGAGCCCGCGGATCGTCGGTGCCGGCGGCGCGCCGCGGCGGCCCTCCGCTCAGCCGCGCAGCGGCAGCCAGTCCAGCACGTCCTGGATGCCCTGGTCCCAGAAGTCCCAGGTGTGCGCGCCCGGGCGCAGCCGGGAGGTGAGCTCGACCCCGTACTGCCGGGCGGCGTCGAGGAACCCCCGGTTCATGCCCAGCAGCTGGTCCTCGGTGCCGCAGTCCAGGAACAGGGCCGGCAGCGCTGCGGGGTCGGCAGCGGCCAGCAGGCCGCACAGGTCGTCCTCGGTACCGGTGAGATCGCGTCCCGCCCAGATCCGCTCGGCGAGATGGCCGGTGTTCAGCTCCAGGCTCAGCGACGAGGGATCCAGCGCCCCGGAGAGGCTCGCGGCGGCGGCGAAGCGCTCCGGATGGTTCAGGGCCAGCTTGAACGCGCCGAAGCCGCCCATCGACAGGCCGGCGACGAAGGTGTCCTCCCGAGCAGTGGAGACGCGGAAGGTGCGGGCGATCAGCTGCGGCAGCTCCTCGGCGACGAAGGTCCAGTACGCCTCCCCCACCGCTTCGTCGGCGTAGAAGGAGCGGCGCACCTCGGGCATCACCACGGCGATGCCCTTCTCGGTCGCGTACCGCTCGATCGAGGTGCGGCGCTCCCAGATGGTGCAGTCATCGCTGAGCCCGTGCAGCAGGTAGAGCACCGGCACGCCGCGCGCGGACCCTGCATCGGCGCCTGCCTGCCCGTCGGCTCCTTCCATCCCAATCCCGGCCGCGGCCTGCGGCAGAAGCACCACCATCGAGGTGCCCATGCCGAGGGATTCGGCGAAGAAGTCGGTGCGCATGCGGATCATCGGTGATCGCTCCTGGGTCGCGGGTTGGGGCCGACGACGAGGCCATCCGCCAGCAGGAAGACGATATCCCTGCACGCCACCGGCGGCCGTCGATGCGGCGCGTGCGAGCCCCTGATTTTCCTGGAACGGTTCACATCGACGCACTTGCGGACATAGAGTGCTCGCCGGGTGACGATACTGACATCGCGCTGTCACATCACAACCGAGGAGAAGCATGAAAAACGTGCGATCACGAATCGCAGCTGCTGCAGTCCTGGGAACTTTGCTGCTCGGCGGCATGGGCGCCGCGTACGCGGGGAATTCCTATGCCTCGTTCAGCACCACCGTGCCGCGCATCAATGGCCTGGGATCGACCGGATACCAGACCAAGGCGATTTCCAACGCGCACGTCCAGTTCAACAGCACGATGGTGGGCGGGAACTACGTCGTCGACGCGCGCGCCGAGGGGCCCTCGTACGCCGGGCCATGGTCACGAAATGTCGATGACGGCGACGCACGCTCACTCACCAACACAATCAATAGCGGGAGCAACACCCGCATCTCCTTCAGCAATGACCTCACGACGCTCCAGAACGTCCAGGTCAGTGGTAAGTGGCGCAGCCAGTGAACCTGACGCCGCCCGCCGGCGCCACCAAGAATCTCGTGGTGCCGGCGCGGCGGCGGTTCAGTCGCCTCTCGATAGCCCGACGTCCGATGTGGTGGGGGCTCGTCCTCGCTGTTGTCGTGGCACCCACGCTCGTCGCGGCGAGCATGGGCGCTGGAAGTATCCTCGACTCCCCGATGACGCTGTTCTCCCTCAGCTTCGAGATCCAGGCACTCATCGGCCCCCTGCTCGTGGTTGCGCTGTACGTCGTCCCGATCTCGGAGCAGTTCACGAACGGCTGGTTCCTCTACACGCGCACCCGCCAGGACCTCCGCCATCGCCTCCTTGCGCTCACCCTGCACAGCGCAGCGGTCCCAGCCGCTGTCATGATGGCGGCGACACTTCTCGCCGCGCTCTACGCTTTCGGATTCGGTCCTTTCGGGGCGGCGTTGCCCGGACCGGGCTCGAGCGACTACGCGACGTTCACTCAGCTCACTGCGGCGAGCGGGATCCTCTACGTGGCCGTGGTCGTGATGTGGCAAGGACTGTGGGCTGCCATCTTCTCCCTCGTGGCGTTCGGACTGCTTCTACTCACCGGGCGCCGAGCGGTAGCCTTCGCGGTTCCTCTCGTCCTGTACTGGGTGGATAACGCTGTGATCAGCGCTGCGGGCCTGGCGAGCTTCCGGTCCGTCTCCTCCGTCAACCCGTTCACGGTGACCCAGTCACCGATCTGGACTGCGGCAGTGCCGCTGCTCTGGTGGATCGGAATACTCGTCGTGCTGGCGACGCTGCTCCACCGCTGGCGCGGGGAAGTGGCGACGCTTCTGTGAGCGCCGCTGCCGTCGTTCGCACGTGGTATCTACCGGTGTATGCGGTGATCGTCGTCGCCTCGGCGTTGCTCCATACTCGCTCGCTGACAGCTGGCGCCGCGGAGCTCGGCGCGCGACCATCCTTCCTCGAGGCCGTCCTGAACGTCTCAGGTGATTCGTACGTCCTGATCCCATGGATGCTCATGGCGTGGATTCTGAGCGTGGCAGCCCACCTCGCCGAGTCGACCGACCCTCTAGTCCTTCTGCGGCACGGCTCCCGCCTCCGATGGATGCTGGCGCGTGGGTCCACGTTCTTGCGAGATGCGGTGCTCATCGTGGGGACGACCGTGGCGGCCGCGGCTGTGACCGCTCCCGGGTTGCCGTTGACGACGCAGTGGACACGGGCTCCCTGGGGTGCGATCGACAACGCACTGCTCGAAGCGTGGACGAGCAGCGGACTACCCCCGCTCATTGCGCTCAGCGCCCAGAGCGTCCTCACCCTCTCCGGCCTTCTCGCGATTTCGACGGTGGCCAGCGCTGTCGCTATGGCGACGTCGCGGCATCGCCCGCTCAGCCTGCTGCTTGTGCTGAGCGCCAGCTTCCTGGTGCCACTGCTGTTGGTACGGCTGCCTGCCGCCGGTGCCCTGGAGTCGCTCGTCGTACTCGCTCGTCGCGGGTTTCCGGGATGGCCCCTAACACCGATTCTGCTGCTCACCGCAGTGAGCATCGGGACGCTTGCGCTCGTAGGACTCATCGAACAGCGCCGGCTCCCGCGCCGGTCGGCCTCGGCGGCGAGCGGTATCTACGCTCTGCTGGTCGCGGCACTCCTCACTGCGGCCACGCTGGGAAGTGGCGCCTCGACGTTCGCCGAACTGCTGATCGCCCTGTTCTACGGGTCGGGTGAAATGGACTTCCGCCTCACGACCTACACCTTCTCTATGCTGATATTCCTGGGCCCTGCCTACCTCGTGCTGTTGTCGGTCTTCGACTCGGATCTCCCCCAGCTTCCGCAGCTAGCATTGCGCCACGGGCGAATATGGCCGTGGCTGCGAAGAATCGCCCTCCGGATCTTGCTGGCTGGCATCCTGCTCGTGCTCGTCCTGGCGCTTGCCACCTTTCTCCTGGCCGCACTCACCGGTCGAGACCTCTCGCCGGGGCCGACAGGCGCGGTATGGCATCAGTTCCTCGTCAACGGCGCTCTGCAGGTCTACGTCTCCGGAATGGCAGTTGTCCTCGTCGCCCTCCTGACTGGGTCGGACCTTGCGGGAGTCTGGACCCTCCTCGCACTGATCGTCCTGGGAATCCCACCGATCACCCACGGATACTTCCCCTCTGGCCTTCACATGCTCGGCCTGCTCCAGAACGGCACTTCTCCATGGCAGGGCACTGTCATCCTCGTGATCAGCACCGCCCTCATCTCCATGACCGCCTATCTGATTTCCACTCGTCCTGCGTCGCAGCGCCTCATCACCGGGAGAACCCTTGCCCATCGTTGAAATGATCGATGTCTCGAAGTCCTACGGCTCGAACGTGCTGTTCCAGGGCGTGAACCTCGCGATCGAAGACGGGAGGATCTATGGCCTCAAGGGGCCCAACGGCTCCGGCAAATCGGTGCTCTTCCGACTCATGACCGGATTCGTTCTCCCTGATACCGGCTCGATCACCTTCGATCCGCGTTACCGCAACCCTCGGAACACCTTTCCGCAGGAATTCGGGATCGTCATCGACCGTCCGGGCTATATGGCTGGACGCACCGGCCTCGACAATCTCCTCTCACTCGCACAGATCAGGGGCGTCATCGGCGAGGCGGAAGTGCGAGAGGGTATGCGGGGCTTCGGTCTGGACCCCGACTCGTCGACGAAGGTGGGCCGCTACTCGCTCGGCATGAAGCAGAAGCTCTCATTGGCCCAGGCCGTGATGGAAGGCCAGCGAGTCCTGATCCTCGACGAACCGTTCAATGCGCTGGACCATGCGAGCAGCGAAGCGTTGCGCGAGCGTCTCGCCACACACCGGGCGAGCGGTGGCACCGTGGTGATGACCAGTCACAACGAGCAAGATTTTGCTGTGCTGGCCGACGAGATCCACGAGATCGACCAAGG
>JAKDUN010000199.1 GCA_030457675.1 Brachybacterium sp.
GAGCAGGACTACGCCGCGGAGTACGTGGACGTGTTCTCGCTGATGTACTCCACGGTCGAGGAGTCCGCGCAGATCGGCCGCCGGGAGCTGAGCACCGAGTACCAGGACACGCTCACCTCCATGCTGCGCAGCTTCGCGCTGGACGTCCCGGACGGCCACTTCGCGAACCCTCCCGCGCTCACGAAGCCGTTCCTGTGGATCGAGTACGCCCACGCGATGGGCAACGGCGCCGGCTCCCTGCAGGAGTACATGGCGCTGACCGAGCAGTACCCGGCGCTGCACGGCGGCTTCATCTGGGAATGGATCGACCACGGCCTGGCCACCACCGACGCCGAGGGCAACGAGATCTTCGGCTACGGCGGCGACTTCGGCGAGCGCCTGCACGACGGCAACTTCGTGGCCGACGGGCTGGTGCTGCCGGACCGCACCCCGTCCCCGGCGCTGCTGGACGCCAAGCACCACTTCTCCCCCGTGAGCCTCGAGGTCTTCCCCGGCAGCGTGCGGCTCACCAACCGCTACGCCTTCAGCGATCTGAGCCACCTGCGCGCCGAGGTGTCGCTCGATGCCCAGGCCACCTGGCAGGAGCTCGAGCTGCCTGCTCTCGCCCCGGGGGACAGCGTCGAGCTGGCGCTGCCGGTGCATGACGGCGCGACCACCACGGTCCGCCTCACCACGCGCGGCGCGCAGGGTCCGGTCCCGGCCGGTCACCTGATCGTCGCCGCCGACCACGTGGACACGGAGCGGCTGCGGGCCGCCGTCGCCCCGTCGCCCGCCGCTCGCCTCGCCCCGACCCGCGGCGAGGACGGTTCCTGGGGCCTCGGCCCGGCCCGCTTCGACGACCTGGGCCGCCTGGTGGGACTGGGCACTGTGGAGATCGAGCAGGCCGGAGTGGATCTGTACCGCGCGCCGGTGGACAACGAGCGCGCCCGCACCCGCGCTCCGCTCGAGGCGCGGTGGAAGCGGATCGGTCTGGACCACGCCCGTCGCCGGCTGGTGGAGATCTCCACAGAACCCGTCGCCAGGGACTCCGATGAGGGGATCGTCCTCGTCGTCCGCAGCCGGATCGGCCTGGACGGCTCGGCACTGGGCGCCGACGTCACCGAGCGCTGGACGGGAGACGGCGAGGGCATCGACGTGGACGTGACGGTGACGCCCTCGGCGTTCTGGCCCACCGACCTTCCGCTGCCGCGGATCGGCTGGACCTTCGCCCTCCCGTCGGCCCCCGACCAGGTGGTCTACGAGGGCTTCGGCCCGCACGAGTCCTATCCGGACACCGGCGGCGGGACCACCTTCAGCCGCTGGTCCTCCTCGCTCGCGGACCTCCAGGTCCCCTACGTCTTCCCGCAGGAGAACGGCAATCGCGCCGGGACGGTGCGCGCCACGCTGACCGGCCGGCGCGGCCCGGCCCTCACGATGCGGGCACCCGAGGGCCTGGGTCTCGCAGTGCGCCCCTGGTCCACCGCCGAGCTCGATGCGCGAGCGCACGACGGGGCGCTGCGTCCCGAGGGCCGCACCTGGGTGACCCTCTCCTCCGCGCTGCACGGCGTGGGCTCGGCGGCCTGCGGACCGGAGCCGCTGCCGCAGTACGTGCTGCCCGCCCGACAGGAGCGCTTCGGCTTCCGCCTGGCTGCCGACCCGGCCTGAGATCGACACCTCCCCGACGCTCCTGGACTCTTCCGGTCCCGACGGCGCCCGATAGGCTGGGGAGGGCGTCGTCGTGACGCCATGACGAAGCATCACCGAGGGAGAAGCATGACTCAGGGGTACGGACCGGACCACGGACAGCAGGGGCAGTGGGGACAGGGCGGGCAGAACCCGCCGCAGCAGCAGCCGTGGGGACAGCCGGAACCGCAGGCCCCGGCCCAGCAGCCGCAGTGGGGACAGCCCTCCCCCGCGCCGGAGCCGCAGTGGGGACAGGCGTCTCCGCAGAGCGCTCCGCAGTTCGGCTCCCCGAGCGCCTCGCCCGCGCAGCCGCAGTGGGGCCAGGCGTCCCCGGCGGCAGCTCCGGGCGGGTACCCGGGCGCGCCTCAGGGGGCCGGCGCCCAGTACGGCATGGGCACCGGCCCGCAGTTCGACATGGGAGACGGGGTCAGCTGGAAGCGGGTGAAGCTCATCGGCCTCATCCTGCTGGCGGGCACCGCCGCGGTGCTGCTGGTGCGGCTCGGCATCAACCTGGCCTCGTTCATCGGAGCGGAGGACATGGCCGCCACCGACACCGGGGGCGAGCTCGGCGCCGCCGGGGTCGGGTCGGGCCTGGTGTCCATCGTGCTGTACATCGTGAACTTCCTCCTCAGCGCCGCCATGCTCGCGCTCGGGATCGTCGCCGCCGTGATGGGCCGCGGCCGGGCGCGGGCGGGCGGGATCATCGTCGCCGCCGCCATCCCGGTCTCGATCGTCCTCTACTGGATCCTCACGGTCCTCATCGCGGTCATCCTGGTGGCCAGCGGTGGAGCCGACGACCAGACCGGCGCCCTCACGGCCACCGGCTACCGCATCACCGCAGGGGTCACCACCCTGCACGCCCTCTTCATCGTCGTGATCCTCGCGCTGGGTTCGTTCTTCGTCCACAGCACCGCGTCGAAGAAGCTGTCGGCCTGAGACCGTCTCGGCACGGACCGAACGCCCTGGACCTCGCGGAGGTCCGGGGCGTTCTGCTGTGGGGAGGTCTCACGACCCCAGCAGCAGGGTCTCCCCCTCCACGGTGACCAGGGCCCTGCCGCCGCCGACGGCGCGGACGGCATCGACCTGCTCGGCGAGGAGCACCTCGAGGTTCACCTCGCCGGTGGTCACGTCGATCACCCGCAGCCGCTGGGTGCCGCGCGGCTGCAGCGGCCGCTCCCGCACCACCGAGTCCAGCACCACAGCGATGCCGTCCGCGAGCGTGCCGCGCACCTCCGCGTCCGGGGAGGCCAGTGGGAGCGTCCAGGTGTGGGCACCGCCCGCGAGCTCATAGGCGAGCAGCTGCCCGCTCTCGTTGGTCACGACCATCGCTGCGCCGTCGATGCCGATCCTCGCGGTGAAGGCCGCCACCTGTTCCAGGCCCTCGCCGCCGGGTGCCGTCCAGTCCGCGCGCTGCTCGGAGGCGATGATCTCGCCGGCGGTGTCGCTGCCCTCCGCAGTGCCGGTGGCGAGCACCCGCCCCTGGTCCAGGCGCACCGACCAGGCCCCCGCCGGCGACGGGGCGGACTCCCACAGCACCGCGCCGTCGCGGAAGGCCGTGGCCGTCAGCGCACCGTCGTCGGCGGAGCAGACGGTGAGCACCAGCGGCGCGGGGTGCAGCGGGTCCGGGGCGGCGACCGCCTCACCGGTGACCGCGATACGGCACTCCTCCTCGGGGCCCACCAGGATGCGACCGATGGGGAAGCCGGTCTCCGGGTCCAGCTGGACCCAGCCCTGGCCGGGATCGAAGCTCAGCGGCACCGGCGGCATCACTCCGGTCGCACGGAGGGCATCGAGCAGCCCCGGGACCTGCTGGTGACGGGCCGGCACCTCGACGCCTACGGGGTCCGAGCCCCGGGTCTCGGTGGGGGCGCTGACCACCCAGAGCGGCTCCTCCTCGGCGGTGAGGTCGACTCCGGACAGCCGACAGAGTCCTTCGGTGCAGCTGCGCAGCACGATCAGGTCGCCGGCGAGCGCGAGCGGGGTGCTCTCGAAGGTCCGGGACGGGAAGGCTCCGTCGGGGGTGATCTCCGTGGGGTCCAGCAGGAGCACCTCGGTCACGACGCCGGTGGCGCGGACCAGGCGCTTCCCGTCGGCCGAGAGGGCGAGCACGTCGTGCTCCGTGGCCTCGACGACGTGGACGCCGCCGTCGATCAGCACCTGGGCGGTGCCGTCGGCGCGGCGCACCAGCACGGGGCTGTCGGGCGCGGGCAGGGAGTGGACCGTGTCCCCCTCGCCGAGGGCCCCCAGGGTGGCCTCGGCCCGGTCCGCGAGCGGGTCGACGCGGGTGGCGAGCACCGCCGGGACGGTGAGGACCAGCGCGGTGGCCAGCGCGGTGCCGGCGGCCACCAGGAGTCGTGGGTGCGGCGCGAGGCGGGCGCGGCGTCCTGACAGCAGGGCGAGCAGCGCCGCCCCGAGTCCCAGCCCGGTGAGCACGCCCGCGGCCAGGCGCAGCGCGCCGAGCACGACGTGGTCCCCGAGCAGTGCGCAGATGCCGGCCAGGGCCAGCAGCACCACGGCGGCGCCGAGCGTCGTGGTCCGGTCGAGCCAGGGAGCCTGAGCCGGCGTCGTCCTCTGGTGGCTCACCGGGTCACCGCCACGTCACCGCGGGGAGCCGTAGTAGGCGCCGGTGGTCTCCTCCCGCAGGGCGGCGAAGTCGCCGGTGCGCAGGGAGTCGCGGATCCGGTCCACCAGGCGCACCACGAAGCGTTCGTTGTGGATCGTGCACAGGGTCGAGGAGAGCATCTCCTTGGCCCGGAACAGGTGGTGGACGTAGGCCGCCGTGTAGTGGGTGCAGGTGTAGCAGTCGCAGCTCTCGTCGATGGGGGCGAACTGGCGGCGGTACTTCGCCCCGGTGAGGTTCACCCGGCCGGTTCTCGTGTAGACGGCGCTGTTGCGGGCCACGCGGGACGGGGAGACGCAGTCGAAGGTGTCGGCCCCGGCGGCGATCGCCACGAACAGGTCGTCGACCTCGCTGATGCCCAGCAGGTGGCGGGGCCGCTCCTCCGGCAGCTCGTCGGTGACCCAGCCGACGATGGTGCCCAGGTTCTCCTTCTCCAACGCCCCGCCGATGCCGAAGCCGTCGAAGGCCTGCCCGCCTGAGTCCATCGCACCGAGGTCGCGGGCGGCCCGGCGGCGCAGGTCCTCGTACTGGGCGCCCTGGATCACGCCCCACAGCTGCTGGTAGGGGCGGTGGGTGCGCTCCTCGGTGAGCCGGGCGTGCTCGGCCAGGCAGCGCAGCGCCCACAGCCGGGTGCGCTCGAGCGCCTGCTCCTGGTAGCCGCGGGAGTTCATCAGGGTGGTCAGCTCGTCGAAGGCGAACATGATGTCGGCCCCCAGCCCGTGCTGGATCTGCATCGAGATCTCGGGGGTGAAGCGGTGCACGTCGCCGTTGATGAAGGAGCGGAAGGTGACGCCGTCGTCGTCGACGTGGGCCAGGCGCTCCTTGCCCTCTGCGACCGCGTCGTCCTCCCCGGAGGAGGTGCGGGCCTTCTGACCGCCGGAGAACTCGCTGGAGAGCACCTTCTGGAACCCGGCTCCCAGGCTCATCACCTGGAAGCCGCCGGAATCCGTGTACGTGGGGCCGGGCCAGTTCATGAAGGCGCCCAGGCCGCCGGCCTCGTCGACCAGGTCGTGGCCGGGCTGGAGGTAGAGGTGGTAGGCGTTGGCGAGCAGCGCCTGCGCCCCGAGAGCGCTCATCGACTCCGGCAGCACGGCTTTGACGGTGGCCTTGGTGCCGACGGGCACGAAGGCGGGGGTCGCGATCTGTCCGTGCGGCGTGGTGATCACCCCGGCGCGCGCCTTCTCCCCGTGCCGGGCGAGAACCTCGAATCCGGAGTCCGCACCTCTGGCCGCGGAGGCGGGAGACGGGGACGGGACGGGGGGCTCGGCGCTCGGAGGGGTCACCGCGCCATGGTCCCATGACGGCCCGCGCTCCAGGGAACCGCCGATGGCCACGGCACTGTCTCGACCGATCCCGTCCGCTGAGCGATTCCGGCCCGATCCACTAGGATCCACGCAGCGCCGGGACGCGGGGAGCAGGCCCCCACGGCAGCCGCCGACACCTGCCCTGCGGAAGGGGATCACGATCAGCTCGCCCAGTGATCCCTCGCATCCCCGTCACGGGGGCCGTCATCCTCGACCGCTCAGCGACCAGGAGCGCGCCGCCGCGGCCGAGGCATGGCAACAGCCC
>JAKDUN010000200.1 GCA_030457675.1 Brachybacterium sp.
CGCGATGCCGCGGCCGACGGGCCCGCGGCGACGCCGGAGGCGCTCGAGGACGTCGCCGTCGACGAGCCCATGCTGTGGGAGCCCACCACCGGCCACGGGGCCTTCTACGCCTGGCTCGCGGGCGAGGCCGGAGTGATCAAGTCCCTGCGCCGGCACCTGGTCAGCGAGCTGGGACTGGACCGCAAGCAGGTCTCCTTCATGGGGTACTGGCGGCAGGGGCGGCCCGAGCACTGAGCCGGTCCCGGGGCTGACGGGAGGGCACCGGCGATCTGGCTGTGGTACTGCCGCTCGACCGCTGCGACGTCAGGTCTCCGACGATCTCGGCGGTGACGACCTCAGTGATCGCTGTTCCGCTCTTCGTACTCGTAGGCGGACTCCCCGTCCTCCGCGCCTCCCGCAGCACCCGTGTCTGCACCCTCGTCATCGGAGCGTCCCGTGCCCCCGTTCGCTTCCTCGTCGATCTGCGCGTCCAGAGCGGTGACGGGCTTGCGCTCGATCCTGACCACATGCCGTGCGGCATCGAGGAAGGCGTCCGCGTAGTTCTCCGGCGCGAACGGACCGAGGTAGTACTCGCGGGTGGACATGCGCTGGTCGGCCTTGGAATCGGAGATCAGCAGCTCGTCGAGCGCCGCGTCGAGGTTCTCCAGGTCCCGGGTGATGACGTACGCCGAGCGTGCCAGCGGGAACGCCTGCTCGAACTCGGCCACTGTCGAAGTCATCGTGACCAGGCCGTACGGCTTCCCCGAGTACAGGAAGTCCGGGACCACCGAGGAGACGTCGGAGATCATCGCATCAGCGATATTGAAGCAGCCGAAGGCGTCCAATTCCTTCTCCGCGGGAGCCCTGTACAGATGTTCCCGCCCGCTGGCCTGCGCATCCTCTTCAAGGAGTCGGTGGATCTCGCGGATATTCGCCTTCGCCTCCGAGTTGCGGTAGCTGAAGGGGTGAGGCCGGAACACGACCGTCTGCCCGCGTGCGAGCAGGGCCCGGACGATATCCGGGCCCACGGGGAGGGACCCGTAGTTGGTATCGGCGTAGTGCCCCTCCCAGGTGGGGGCGTAGAGCACCGTACTGATCGGGACGTTCTGCGGTCCCTGCTGCTGGACCGACTCGACCTGGGGCCGTCCGACGATCGTGAACTTCTCCGACGGGATGTGGACGCCATTGTTCTCATAGCGGTCGATGGCGGCCTGCCCGGCGACGAAGATTCGGTCGTAGAGCGCGGTCACAGGATTGAAGCTCGAAGCCTTGTCGCTGTCTCCGTGCAACAGCTGCACATGGGTCAGGTGGGGGTAGCGCACCAGGTGGACATTGGGTGCGGAGTTGTTCACGTAGAACGCGGTGGTCATCTGCGGCGTCACGACGTCGTCGAGCTGCCAGATGTTGGTGCGGACCACGACGGGGGCGTCGGTGAGCGCCGAGATCTCCCGGAACGACGAGGTGCGACGCAGTACGACGATGAACTTCTCCCCGATCTGCTCGAGATGAGTGATCCACATGCCGATCTGGTACGCAGATCCGGCTGGCACCCCGTAGTAGAGGATGAACCGCGGATCGTAGGCTTCCACGGCCGCGTAGAGCCCGTTGTCCGAGTCCACCGAGTCGCGGATGCGCCGGAAGGAGTCCAGTGCGGAAGCACCGGCCAGGAGCAGCGCGAGCACGGGCAGGAGGACCAGCGCCCATGCGGGCACCCGCGCCAGCAGCAGGATGGTCGCCAGCGCAGTGACGGCGAGATCGACGACCAGCAGAAGGTTCACCGGATACTTCGGCCCGCGGGTGTCCTGGATGCCCGGCAGGTTGCTCACCCGCAGCTTGCGGCCGGGCGCGACGCGCGTGACGACCAGCTCGGCGAGCGGGAGCAGAGCGAACAGGGCGACAGCGACCCACCCGACGGGGCCCGCAGCACCCTGAGCCCAGGCGACGCCGAGCGGAAGCAGCCCCAGCAGGAGGCGGATCCCGTGCTCGCCGGCCAGGCCCGTGCGCGCCACGTGCTGTCGGAGGCGACGGACCCCGCGCCGGAGCAGGATGAACAGCGGATAGGCCGCCGGAAGCACCGCGAGGAATGGGGGAAGACCCGCAGCCAGCAGCACCAGCGGCAGGAGCGCGAAGATGGTCTGGGTCAGTCGACGGCGCAGGCTCCTCATCCGTGCCCAGGGCACGGACAGGCGGTGGCCTGACCCGGTCGTCGGACTCGCAGTCTGACTCATCTGCTCTCTGCTCCTTCGCTGGTGGGGCGATGCCGAACGGGGTGACCCGAGCTGTGTTGGGCACGAGACTCGGGGAGGCCCTGAGGTGGATGCGGCTCGCCTGCTGCGGGGCTACTCTACTGAGCGTTGCCGCCCTATCGGGACATATGCGCCCACGAAGTCGTCGAGGCTTGCCTGCGGCGCGAGTGCGCTGCCTCTCGTCGAGGGCCTGTCTCCTGTCCTTGCCGCTGGCGGAGACGTACCACGGCCCGGGGCGATGGGGCGCGATATGGCAGGATCAAACGCTCCCGACGCCGCATCCGCCTGGCGTCCCCACCGCAGCGAGAGGTAGGTCCAGTGACATCGATCGGCATCGCCAAGGTCGCGAGGATGCTGTCCGTCTGGCCCGTGATCGTCAACACCCTTGCACTCATCGCGATGGTGGTCGCGCTCGCGCTGGATGACACGCTCCTGACGGTGCTCGCAGCACTGCTCCCGCTGCTGATCATCGGGTGGCGGAAGCGGCGCGCCCTCTTTCAAGCACGCGGGCGGGTCGGAGGTGTCAGTCGTTTTCTCACCGCTCGATATCTTCTGCTCGCGACGGCCATGGTGCAGCTGCATGACATCGGGCAACTCGGTGGCACCGCGCTCGGCGCCTGCCTTCTCCTCGCTCTGGCCTGCGCCCTGGAGCCGATGCTCCGGGCGCTGAGCAAGTTCGCCGTCCCCTGTGCGGCCCATATGCCCGGAAGCGAGTCGCGCACCGGGCCGACCTTCCACTATGGCATCGCCTTCCCGTTCAGCATGCTCTCGCTGCTGGTGATCACCTTGTCGAGCCTTGCCCCGATGCCGCTGCTGCTCGCCGCGCTGCTGCTCGCCGCCGTGACCGTCGTTGTGTTCGTCGTCGCGATGCTCGACGTCGTGCGCGGCATACAGGAGCGTCGGCGGGACCAGGCGAATCTCCCTCAAGCCCTTGAGCGGATGGCTCCGGTCTTCTACGTCTATTGGCATGCTCCGCCGCGTTCCACGTTCCAGGTGACCATGTGGCTGTCTCACCTGGAACGTCTCGGTGTCCCGTTCGCGATCGTGGTCCGCACCGCCGGCACCTTCCGCCAGATTCAGGGCGCGACGGCGCACCCGGTGATCCTGCGCCGCTCTCTGACCGACCTCGATGACCTGATCGTGCCGTCCGTTCGGGGCGTGTTCTACGTCAACAACGCCATGCGCAACAACCATATGGTCCGTTACTCACAGCTGCTGCATATCCAGCTTCTGCATGGAGAGTCCGACAAGGCCTCGAGCGCCACCCCGATCATCCGGATGTACGACCGCAATTTCGTAGCCGGGCAGGCGGCGATCGACCGCTTCGAGGAGTTCGGCGTCGCGATCCCCCCGGAGATCTTCCGCATCGTGGGCCGTCCCCAGGTGGAGGATGTCGAGCCGGAGAGGGCTCTGATCCGCAAGCTCACGAATGTCTCGGTGCTCTACGCCCCTACCTGGCTCGGCAACCAGACCGAGAGCAACTACTCATCCCTCCGTGCCGGACCAGCAATCGTCCAGGGCTTGCTCGGACGAGGCTGCCGGGTCGTCTTCCGTCCGCATCCGTACAGCTCTCGCTCCCCGGAGCTGCGAGCCGCCTGTGAGGAGATCTGGACGCTGCTCGAGGCGGACGCGGCACAGACCGGCCGTGAGCACCTGTACGGCTCCGTCTCGGAACGGAAGATGAGCGTGGCCGACTGCTTCAACGCTGTCGACGCGATGATCTCCGACGTCTCCGCGGTGGCGGGTGACTTCCTCCATTCGGGCAAGCCGTTCGCCATGGTCTCGCCGCGCGCCGCAGCGCAGGAGTTCACCGAGCAGTTCCCGATGGCGCGCGCTGCCTATGTGCTCGAAGCTGACGGCGCCGTTCCGCGCGCTCTTGAAGCCGTGCTTGATGAGCTGCTTCGCACCGATACTCGTCGCGAGGAGCGCCACCGATGGGCGGCCTACTACCTCGGCGACTTCCCGCGTGAGACCTATGCGCAGCGGTTCGTGGAGGTGGCGCGGGATGAGCTCGGGCTAGGCGAGGATGTTCCCGAGCTCCCCGCCACGGGGCATTCCGGACCGGTCGTGTCCTCGTGAGGCCGTGATCGTGAGACGCGCCGTCACCGCTCGCCAGCGAGCTGGGTCACCGGAGCTGGGGCATGGGGGTGTGCCGTCGTAGAGTGGACCGTCACGTGGAATGGCCGGGAGCCGGGGCCGCGGCGCCCCCTCACCGGCTCATCACCCCGAGGCCCGCGAGATCGCCGGGTCCCGGCAGGAATGGAGCAGTGGTTGTGAGCGCAGGCGAAGCAGAGCAGGTGCAGCCACCCCTGGTGCCGCCACCGCTGGAACGCGTCTTCGACCAGGCATCCGTGGAGGCTGCGGTCCAGCAGAACGACCTCGCGCAGATCGGCGTGCGTCCCCGGCTGTTCCCGTATCTCAAGGAGCTGTGGAAGCGCCGCTCCTTCGTCCAGGTGATGGCCGCGTCCAAGGCGGAGGCCGAGAACCAGAACACGTACCTCGGTCAGATCTGGGCGCTCGTGTCCCCGACCATCAACGCCGCGGTGTACGTGCTGATCTTCGGATTCCTGCTGAATGTGGGACGGGCCGGGATCGAGAACACCATCGCCTTCATCGTGGTGGGCGTGTTCATGTTCCGCTTCTTCGAGCGCTCGGTCATGGCCGGTGCGCACTCGCTGAACAAGAACATGAACCTGGTGCGATCGGTGAACTTCCCGCGGGTCGTGCTCCCCGCTGCCGGGGTTCTCGCCGAGCTGATGATGCTCGGGCCGGCGATCGTGGTGATGTGCGTGATCTCGTACGCCTCCGGGTTCCTGCCGATGTCCGGCAAGGTCACGATCGATGCCTACTGGCTGCTGCTGGTGCCCGCGATCTTCCTGCTGTGGCTGTTCTCCACCGGGTGCGCGTTCATGGTGGCGCGCTGGGTCGCCATGACTCCGGACCTGGACAACCTGCTGCCCCACGTCCTGAGGATCCTGATGTACGCCTCCGGCGTGATCTTCTCCGTGGACAGATCCCTCGGACAGTTCAGCTGGGGATGGCTTCTGGAGTACCAGCCGGTGGCCGTCTATCTCTACCTGGTGCGCTCCTCGATCCTGAACGAGCCGGCGTACACGCCCGATGCCACCATGTGGGTGATCGGCGTCATCTGGGCAGTGCTGTTCAGCATCGTCGGCGTCCTGATCTTCTGGGGCGGAGAGGAGAAGTACGGGCGTGACTGATGCTGACGAGGTCGACTTCGAGGTCGACGAGGACGAGCTGGACAACACCCCGGTGGTCGAGATCCCCGACGAGCGACTCTCCCTCCTGGTGAACGACCTGCACGTCTCCTACCGGGTCTTCGGCGCCAAGAAGGTCGGGCACGGTCCCGGGCGCGACTGGGGCGTGCTGGGCCGGCTGGTGCGCCGCGGCGCGAAGCAGCCGCCGGTGCGCGAGGTGAAGGCCGTGAAGGGGATCAGCTTCGCCGCCCGCCACGGAGAGGCGATCGGCATCATCGGGATCAACGGTTCGGGGAAGTCGACCCTGCTGCGCGCCATCGCCGGGCTCATCCCGCCGGTCGCCGGCAGCGTCCACGTCGCCGGGAACCCCGCCCTGCTGGGCGTCAATGCCGTGCTCATGAAG
>JAKDUN010000201.1 GCA_030457675.1 Brachybacterium sp.
TGCGGGCCCAGAGCGCGGCGCGCCCGCGCGGGCCGCTCCGCACCGCCGCAGACCGCTCGCTCGGGTGCAGCACCAGCGCAGGGTCCCAGCCGCGTGAGACGGCGGCGATCGATTCGAGGTCGACACCGACGGGCCCCTCGGTGGTCACTGCGGTCATCAGGTGCTCGCCGCTGCGAGTGATACTCACGAAGACCTCCCGGCGCGCACCCCGAGGACGGGCCCAGGGACGGCCGTGCGTCGAGGAGCCGCAGCGGGGGCAGGACCTGCCCACCAGTACCTCGGCCTCCGCGATCTCGAGCAGGACGGCGACGCGTCGGCGCAGGATCGCGTCGGCGTCGTCCTCCGCCCGGTGCAGGCGGATGATCCCGACGGCGTCACCTGTCATGCCCAGACCTCCCGTGTGCGGAGCCGTCGGAATGCAGAACGGGCCGGGCATGATCGCCCGGCCCGTCCTGTCATGAGGGACTCAGAAGTCCCAGTCGTCGTCCTCGGTCTCGACGGCCTTGCCCATCACGTAGCTGGAGCCCGAGCCGGAGAAGAAGTCGTGGTTCTCGTCGGCGTTCGGGGACAGCGCGGAGAGGATCGCCGGGTTCACCTGGGTGGAATCCTGCGGGAACAGCCCCTCGTAGCCGAGGTTCATCAGCGCCTTGTTGGCGTTGTAGCGCAGGAAGATCTTGACGTCCTCGGTCCAGCCCACCTGGTCATAGAGATCCTCGGTGTACTTCTCCTCGTTGTCGTACAGCTCCATCATCAGCGAGAAGGTGTACTCCTTGAGCTCCGCGTTGCGCTCGGCGGAGAGCTTCTCGACGGCCTTCTGGTACTTGTAGCCGATGTAGTAGCCGTGGACGGCCTCATCACGGATGATCAGCCGGATGATGTCCGCGGTGTTGGTCAGTTCGCCATGGCTGGAATAGCGCATCGGCATGTAGAAGCCGGAGTAGAACAGGAACGATTCCAGCAGCACGGAGGCGATCTTGCGCTTCTCCGGGTCATCGCCCTCGTAGTAGCTCATGATGATCTGAGCCTTCTTCTGGAGCTGCTCGTTCGTCGCGCCCCACTCGAAGGCCTCATCGATCTGCTTGGTGTTCGCAAGCGTCGAGAAGATCTGGCTGTAGGACTTCGCGTGCACCGACTCCATGAACGCGATGTTGGTGTACACCGCCTCCTCGTGCGGGGTGACCGCATCCGGGATCAGGGAGATCGCACCCACGGTGCCCTGCACGGTGTCCAGCAGGGTCAGCCCTGTGAACACGTGCATGGCCATCTTCTGCTCCTCGGCGGAACGACGGCTCCAGGACTGGATGTCGTTGGACAGCGGGACCTTCTCGGGCAGCCAGAAGTTCCCGGTCAGGCGGTCCCAGACCTCCTGGTCCTTGGGATCGGGGATCCGGTTCCAGTTGATGGCCTGGATCGTCGCGTTCAGGTGATCTTTCACCGCAGCCTCACTGTCAGAATTCTCGGGGTTCAGTCGCCTCCAGTCTAGGCAGTGCGGGCCCCGGAAAGCGGCTCCGACAGTCCCGGGACCGGTGGGACGCGACACCACCGGCCCCTGCCGCCGCGGACCGGCATCGCGGCCGCACCCGGAGAGTCGAGGAACCATGACGACGGGCCGACTTTGGTCGCATGTCCCTCACCCTCGCGCCGACTAGATTGGCGGCAACGCGGCGGACGCACCCTTGCGACCTTCGCCGCGTCCCCCGCGAAAGGCCACCTCGTGACCGCCTCCGCCCGCCCGTCGCCGTCTCCCTCCCCCGCTCCGTCGGACTCCGCCGCATCCGCCACCGCGCCGCCGCGCTCTCTCGCCCCCGATATCGCACGCGGACTGATGCTGGCCCTGATCGCGATCGCGAACGTCTCCTGGTTCCTGTGGGGCCACGAGGGCACCGTCGGGATGACCCCGCACGTGCCGGCGCTCGGAGAACTCGACACCGTGGTGCAGTTCGTGATGACCGTCGCGGTGGACCATCGGGCGATGCCGCTGTTCGCCTTCCTGTTCGGCTACGGGATGGTGCAGTTCTACCGCTCCCGGATCGACCGCGGGCTGGAGCCGCGGAGCGTGCGGATCATGCTGCGACGGCGCCACTGGGCGATGCTCCTGCTGGGCCTGCTGCACGCGGCGCTGCTGTTCTATGGGGACATCCTCGGCGCCTACGCCGTGGCGGGGCTGCTGCTGGTGTGGATCCTCTTCGGTCGCCGCACCCGGACGCTCATCGTGTGGGCCTCGGTGATCGCGGGAGTGCTCACGCTGTTCGCCATGTTCTCCCTGATCGGGATGCTGTCGCTGACGTTCTTCGCCCCGCCGGAGGCGGTCGCCTCGGCCTCCGCCACGACCCCGTACGCCAACGACTGGGTCCGGGATCTGGCGTACTCCGGCACCTACCTCTGGTCGATCCTGAACCGCATGGTCCTGTGGGTGCCGTCCTCGATCGCCGCCGGACTCATGGGCGCCCCGCTGCCGATCCTGCTGGGCTGGATCGCGGCCCGCCACCGACTGCTCGAGGAGCCGTGGCGGCACGTGCGCGCTCTGCGACGGATCGCGATCGGCGGCATCGCCACAGGATGGGCGGCGGGGCTTCCCGATGCACTGGTCATCGCCGGCACCATCCGCCTTCCGGAGGGCCTGGACTGGGGCTTCTACGGGCTGAACGTGATCGGCGGCGCGGCCTGCGGCGTCGGCTACGCCGCGGCCTTCGCCCTGCTCGCCCTGCGGCTCGAGCGCCGCCTCGCCCCGGTGCCGTCGGCCGCCGTGACGGATCGGGAGAGCCGACGGGCGCTGCGCGCCGAACGCGCCGCCGCCCACCGAGCCCTCTCCCCCGCCGAGCGCGCCTACGGGGACGCCGCCTCCATCGATGCCCCCGTGCCGTCGGCCGCACCGCCTGCGCCGGTGCGCGTGCTCGCGGCGGTCGGGCAGCGCTCGCTGACCTTCTACCTGTTCCAGTCGCTGCTGCTGGCCCCGCTGATGGCGGCCTGGGGGCTGGGACTCGCCCCGCACCTGAGCACCTGGTCCGCAGTGGCGATCGCGTTCGGTGTGTGGCTGCTCTCGCTGCCGATCGCGGCCTGGATGGACGCCCGCGGGATCCGCGGACCGGCCGAGCGGCTGCTGCGGCGGATGACGTACGGGAAGCACGATCCACGGGGCCGGCCCGACCGGGCCGGCCCCGTGGTGTGACCTCAGGCGATCACTGTCGCGATGCCGTACAGCACCAGCGACAGGACGAAGCCGACGATGCCCATCGCGCCCTGGATCACGGTCCAGGTGGCGAGGGTCTGCTTCATATCCATCCCGAAAAACCGGCTGACCAGCCAGAAGCCCGAGTCGTTGACGTGCGAGAAGCCCACCGAACCGGCGGACATCGCCATCACGATGGCGACGATCTCGAGCTGGGAGAAGTCGCCGGCAGCGATCACGCCCACCATGAGGGAGGCCGCCGTGGTCAGTGCCACGGTGGCCGAGCCCTGAGCGATGCGGACGATCTGGGCGATCAGGAACGCCGCCACGATCACCGGCAGCCCGATGTCGTTGAGCGAGCCGGCGACCGCGTCACCGATCCCGGTCACGCGCAGCACCCCGCCGAACATGCCGCCCGCGCCGGTGACCAGCACCACCGAGCAGATCGGCCCCAGGGCGGAGTCGGTGACCTTCTCGATCAGGGTGCCCTTCTTGCCTGCTCCCCAGCCGAGCACGAACATCGAGACCACCACGGTGATCAGCAGCGCGACCGGGGTCTCTCCCAGCAGGCGCAGGCCGGCGACGACCGGGTCGGCCAGGAAGGCATCCGCATCCGGCCGTGCGGCACCGATCGTGTTCAGGCCGGTGTTCAGCAGGATCAGGAGCAGCGGCAGGGTCAGCAGGCCGATGATCGTGCTCACCCGCGGGTTCGATTCGAAACCGGTCTTCTCCGAGGTGCTGTCCAGGATCGTGGGGATCGGGACGTCGAAGCGCATGCCCAGGCGGGGCGCCAGCAGGGTGCCGACCAGGAACCAGATGATCACGGCGAACACGATGCCGACGAGCATCACCAGGCCGATGTCGGCGCCGACGATGGTGGAGGCCGCCACCGGGCCGGGGTGCGGCGGGGCGAAGATGTGCATCGCGCTGAACGCCACTGCCGAGGGCAGTGCGACGGACAGGAACGACCCGCCGACGCGACGGGAGACGGCGTAGATGATCGGCAGCATGACCACGAGGCCGGCATCGAAGAAGATCGGGAAGCCCATCAGCAGGCTGGCCAGGGACAGGCCGGTACCGGCCCGCTTCTCGCCGACCAGGCTGATCATCCGATCGGCGAGCAGCTGCGCACCACCGGAGGTCTCGATCATCCGCCCCAACATCGCACCGAGCGCGACCAGCAGCATCACGCTGCCGAGCGTGGAGTTGAAGCCGAAGCCGAGGGCGTCCATGAGGCTGCCGGGGGCGATGCCGGCGATCAGCGCGGTCGCGATGGAGGTGATCATCAGCGCCAGGAAGGCGTGCATCTTGAACGCCATGATCATCACCAGGAGCACGGCGACGGCGGCGGCTGCCAGGAACAGCAGCCCTCCGGTGCCGAGCTCCCAGGACATGACGAGGTCCAGCTCATCCATGAGGGGCTCCTTGAGGAGGAAGGGTGGGGGAAGGCGGCGAAGCGCGAACCATGATGCGGCTCCGCGACCTGGGATGGTGAGCGCCTGCATGCGACGCTCGCACTGCATCGTAGGCGGTCCCCCTCCGCGTGCGGCAATCGCCTGGACGGCCGTTCGTCGGTCACCAGGTCACAGCATGCAGCTGACGCAGCCCTCGACCTCGGTGCCCTCGAGCGCCATCTGCCGCAGGCGGATGTAGTAGAGGGTCTTGATGCCCTTGCGCCAGGCGTAGATCTGCGCCCGGTTGATGTCGCGCGTGGTGGCGGTGTCCTTGAAGAACAGCGTCAACGACAGGCCCTGGTCCACGTGCTGGGTGGCCTCGGCATAGGTGTCGACGATCTTCTCGTAGCCGATCTCGTACGCATCCTGGAAGTACTCCAGGTTGTCGTTGGTGAGGTAGGGGGCCGGGTAGTACACGCGGCCGATCTTCCCCTCCTTGCGGATCTCGATCGGCGAGGCGATCGGGTGGATCGAGCTCGTGGAGTTGTTGATGTACGAGATCGAGCCGGTCGGCGGCACCGCCTGCAGGTAGGCGTTGTACATGCCGTGCTCCGCGACCTCATCGCGCAGCTGCTTCCAGTCCTCCTGGGTGGGCAGGTGCGCCGAGGACTCCTCGAACAGACCGCGGACCTTCTCGGTCCGGGGCTCCCACACCTGATCGATGTACTTGTCGAAGTACTCGCCGGTGCCGTAGGCCGAGTTCTCGAAGTCGTAGAACCGCTCGCCGCGCTCCTTCGCGATCTCCATCGACGCCTTGATGGCGTGGTAGGTGACCGAGTAGAAGTACATGTTCGTGAAGTCCAGGCCCTCGTCGGAGCCGTAGAAGATCCGCTCGCGCGCCAAGTAGCCGTGAAGGTTCATCTGGCCCAGGCCGATGGCGTGTGACCTGCGGTTGCCCTCGGCGATCGTCGGCACGGACTCGATGTCCGAGGTGTCCGAGACGGCGGTCAGACCGCGGATCGCGGTGGCGATGGTCTGTGCGAAGTCCGGGGCATCCATCGCCTTGGCGATGTTCATGGAGCCCAGGTTGCAGGAGATGTCCCGGCCCAGCTCGTCGTAGGTCAGGTCGACATTCATGCTCGAGGGGGTCGAGACCTGCAGGATCTCCGAGCACAGGTTCGAGTGCGTGACCTTGCCGGCGATCGGGTTCGCCCGGTTCACGGTGTCCTCGAACATGATGTACGGGTA
>JAKDUN010000202.1 GCA_030457675.1 Brachybacterium sp.
GCGCGGTGCGCTCAGCGGAGCGTGCGCGGTGCGCTCAGCGGAGCGTGCGCGACGTGCTCAGCGGAGCTTGCGCGCGAGAGTGCTGATGACGTGCCAGTGCTTCTTGTCGGCCAGGAAGCGACCGTCCTCGTCCCGCACCGAACGCTCGATCACCTGGAAGTCGCTGAACATCGCGTCGATCTCTTCGAGCGGCAGGGTCGCCACGTCGGGGCGTTCCGCCCAGGAGTCATTGGTGCCGAAGAAGTCCACCGCCATCACGCCGCCGCGCGGCAGCGAGGCCACGAGCTTCCGCCACACCTCGGGCAGAGCCGCCGGACCCAGCAGACCCAGCGTGTAGGTCGAGTACACGATCTGGGCGGCGGGGAACACGGGGACGTCCGCAATGTCGGTGTGGTGGAACTGGACCGAGCCGGACATCCGCTCGTTCTCCACCAGGCGGGCGGCGAGGGTGTCGTCGCTGTCGTAGGCGTGCACCGTCCAGCCATGTCGGGCGAACTGCAGAGAATCGGCACCAGCGCCGGCACCGAGATCGAGCACGACCCCTGGTTGACGGTCACCGCCAGCCGCTGTGATCGCCTTGGTCACCAGGCGGCGAGCAGGACGGCCCGCCGCATGGGCGTTCAACGCTGCCCAGTCAACTTTCTCAGCCGTTTCCATACGATTCAGGCTCTATGATGCTGATCCCCATTTCAACTTCCCGTGACGCAGGCCGCGTCTCATTTCGTCACGGGCGAACACCGGAGCGTTCTATGTTATGGCGAGGATCCGAACAGCTGTCAGGCGACCGGCGTACCGATCCATCGCGGCCCCCTCACCGCCCCTCGTCGGCTCAACGCCGCGGCGGGACCGCGACAGCACCGCGCCTAGGATGGCGGGCATGTCCGCACCCTCCCTGCGCATCGCCGCGGTCTCCCTGCACACCTCCCCGCTCGAGGATCCGGGCGGCGCCGATGCCGGCGGCATGAACGTGGTCGTGCTCGAGCAGTCCCTCGCGCTCGCCCGACTCGGGCACCGCGTCGACCTCTTCACCCGGCGCAGCGACCCCGCGGCTCCGGACGTCGTGGAGGTCGCGGCCGGGGTGCGGCTGCACCATCTCGACGCCGGCCCCGCCGCACCGCTGGCCAAGAGCGCGATGGAGCAGGCGATCGCACCGTTCCGGGCCGCGCTGCAGGAGGCCCTCACCGCGGACGATCCCATGCAGGACGATCCCACGCAGGTCGATCCCACGCAGACGGCCAGCCCCTCACCAGGCTGGGATCTCCTCCACTCCCATCACTGGTTCAGCGGAGTCGCCGCCCTCCCCGTCGCGCGCGAGCTCGGCATTCCGCACCTGCAGTCCTTCCACTCGGTGGCGGCTCCGAAAGGTGCTGGATCGCTCGATGCCGGGGAACCCGCCGAGTCCAGCGGCCGCATCCCGGGCGAGCAGTTCACCGCCACCGGCTCCGATCTGGTGGTCGCGGTGTCCGAGGCGGAGGCCCGCACCGTCGGTGAGCGGTACGGGGTCCCGGGCTCTCGGCTGAGCGTGGTCCGCCCCGGTGTGGACGTCGAGCGCTTCCGGCCCTGCGCCGACGTCGAGGAGCGCAGGATCCGCCCCACCGTGCTGTTCACGGCCCGGCTGCAGCCGCTGAAGGGCCCCGACCTCGCTCTTGAAGTTCTCGCCCGGCTGGATCCGGCGCTCGGGGCCCGGCTCGTACTCGCCGGCGGCGTCTCCCAGGACTTCGCGGAGCATCTCGAGGAGCTGCGGGGCCTGGCGCGCGATCTCGGGGTGGCGGACCGGGTGGACTTCGTCGGCTCCCTGGGCCGTGACGAGCTCGCCGAGGCGATGCGCTGCGCCGGCGCACTCCTGCTGACCAGCTGGTCCGAAACTTTCGGACTGGTTGCTCTCGAGGCCCAGGCCAGCGGCACCCCGGTGCTCGCCTGGCGGTGCGCGGGCGGAGTGCAGGAGGCGATCGGCCCCGAGGGCCACGTCCTCGAGAGCCGTGACCCCGACGTCTGGGCCGAGGCGCTGCAGTCCCTGCTCGGAGACGCGGGCGGCTACCGCACCGCGGTGCGCTCCGCGCGGGAGTTCGCGGCGACCCGCACCTGGGATGCCGCTGCAGAGTCACTGGCAGCCCTGTACGCCACCACCGTCACCGCACAGCCCCCCGCCATGCACTTCCCGGGAGCCGCCTCATGAGCACACCTGTTCCGCCCTCCACCGACCCGGCTCCGGTACCGGTCCCGGACCCCTGGCGGCTGCTGGACACCGCCGTGACGGTCCTCGCCGTCCACGCCCACCCGGACGACGAATCCCTCTCGACCGGTCCCCTGCTCGCCTCTCTGGCCGCAGCCGGAACCCGGGTGGTGCTGGTGACGGCGACCCGCGGGGAGGAGGGCGAGATCGTGCCCGGCTCGCTCGACGCCGCGGAATCCCGGCCGCTCGAGGAGGTGCGGGACGCGGAGATCACCGCCGCCGCCTCCGCCCTGGGGATCGCCGAGCGGCACTGGCTCGGCACCGCCCCGGCGCTCTCCCCCGGCGCCGCGCCGCGCCGGTACCGGGACTCCGGCATGCGGTGGGTGCGGGAGGGGCTCGCAGGCCCCTCGGACAGCGCCGGAGCGGACAGTTTCTCCCTCCGGCCGCTCGAGGACGCCGTCGACGATCTCCTCGCGCTCCTGGAGACGGTGCGGCCGGAGGTCGTCATCGGGTATGACGACGAGGGGACGTACGGACATCCCGACCACGTCCGAGCGCATCACGTCGCCGTCGGCGCCTGCGCCCGCGCCGGGGTCCCGCTGGTCGAGATCGCCAGCGTGCTCCCGGACGTCTCCGGGACCGGTACCGCGCCCGGATCTCTGATCAGCGAGCGCGATCATCCCGCCAGCGCCGAGCCAGTGCTGCGCGCCGTGGAGTCCTACCGGACCCAGCTCACCGTCGTCGGTGAGGAGCCGGGCGGCATCGCGATCCGCCACGTCGGCGGACAGGACGACACCGTGCGGCTGCGCACCGGGCTGCACGTGCGGGCCTGACGGGACGGCACCACAGAATGCCCGCCCGGGCCGATGCTCAGAGCGAGACGTCCAACAGCGTGGGCAGGTGATCCGAGGCCCCGGCAAGTCGGTCCTCATCCACCGCCCGCGTCGAGTGCACGCCGCGCGAGTCCCGCACCTGGATCCCCTCGGTGACCAGCACTGCGTCGATGCGGCGGTTCGGGGCCGCGGCCGGGAAGGTGTGCCCTGCCGGATCGGCCGGGTCTGCGGGATCGATGAGCAGCGGCGCCAGGAAGCGGCGGGCCGCACCGTCGGCCGTCTCGTTGAGGTCCCCGCCGACGATGACCGGCGCCCCGGCACCGCGCACCATCGCGGACAGCTGCTCCGCGTGCCGCAACCGGTTGTCCTCCTGCAGCGCGAGGTGCGTCGAGGCGACCACCACGGCGCCGCCGCCCGGGATCGAGAGCCGCACCGCGGCGACCCCGCGCGGATAGGTCGAGTTCAGGTCCGAGATCGTCTGGGTCACGGGATGTGCACCGCGCCGGATCACCTGAGCCGCGACCTCCTCGGTGGCGAGGACCGCCAGGCCTCGCCCGCCGGCGCCGCCGAGCAGCACCCGTCGGCCGATACGGCGCGCGAACCACTGCAGCCGCGCCGACGGCAGCACGAAGCGCGGCGCCTCCTGGACCAGCAGCACATCGGGCTGCAGATCCCGGACGGTCTCGATCAGGGCGGCGAGGTCACCGCGCAGCTCCCAGAGGTTCCAGCTGAGGATCCGCAGATCCCAGGGCTCCCGACTCATGCGCGCTCCTCCTCGCGGACCATCGGCGCGATCACCCGCTCCACCAGTCCCGTGAGCTCGTCGATCTCGTAGCTCGGCCACCCGAAGAGCATCCGGCGCCATTCGGGCAGCACCGCCTTGGGGCCGAGCGCCGCCCCCATCAGCGCACCGGTGATGCAGGCGACCGTGTCGGTGTCGTAGCCGGCGCGCACCGCGGACCGCAGCGCCGCGCCGAGCGCATCGCGCTGGGCGAACTTGCCCTCCGGGATCGGGCTGACGCCCGCGATCGCCGCCCACGCGGCCTGGAAGGCACCGACCACCCAGCCGTTGCGGCGGAACATCACCGGGGTCGACTCCTCCGCCTCCTCGATCCGCTCGAGCCACACCGCACGGCGGTCGGCGGGAAGCTGCTCCATCCCCACCCGCACATCGATCTCTCCGGTGAGGATCGCGTGGCGCACGGCCAGACCCCACAGGATGTTCGCCTCGACCGTGTCGGGATGCACGTGTGTCAAGCGACACACCGCGGTGATCGCCTCGACCGCGTCCTCCGCGGGAGACAGCAGATACGGCAGCACGCTCACGTGCGCCCGCATCAGTGAACCATTGCCCGCAGAGGCTGGGAGCTGCTCGTGCGCAGTGTCTGCGGCGCTCCGGAAATCCTTCGCCCGCGGCGCGTAATGACCGTCCTCGCGAGCCAGCTCCGCAGCCGTGCGGACCACCTGCGAGGTGAGCGTGCCGATGTCCGGGGTGCCCAGCGACCACGAGTACCACTCTCGCGTGATGTGGTCCTGAGCGGTCTCGACCCGCAGGTCATGACCATCGGACGCGGCGAGCGACGCCTCCAGCACCACGATCGCCATCGCGGTGTCGTCGGTCCACTCCCCTACCTGCCAGTCGAGGACGCCGCCCCCGATCATGTCGATGTCCTCGGAATCGGGCAGCGGCGGCTGAAACTCGTAGGGAGCGCCCAGGGCATCGCCGGCGGCCGCCGCCACGACGGTGCCGACGGCACGCTGGCGCTGGACCGGGGAAAGGCCCTCTCCGCTCGTGGTCATCGATTCCGTCGTCACGCGCCCATGGTTCCACACCGGTGGCGGCAGACCGCGCCCAGTCCAGTCCCGGTACGCTGGTGAGGACCCAGAAGGAGCCCCATGACCGACACCCCCGCGGCCTCCGCGCCGCACGGCGACGACCCGCACGACCACACCGGCCACGACCATCCACCCACCGGCGCGGATCTCGTTCGGGACCTCGTCAAGGGTCTGTCGATCCAGGCACTGCTGATCCCCGTGATGGCTGTCGTCCTGCTGCTGGCGATCCTCCCCTTCGCCCCCCTCACCCCGGTCCCGCTGCTGCTGGGCATCGGGCTCGGTGCCGCGCACCTGATCCTGCTGGTGGGCACCAGCTTGTTCGTGGCGCGCACCCGCACCCAGCTGGCCGTGAACCCGGGCCTGCTGGCCGTGCGCAGCGTCGTCGAGGAGCTGCTGCGGGTCGCGGCGGTGCTGCTGGCGATCCTGCTGTGGCCCGCGGATATCCGTCCGGAGCTCGGCGTCTGGGTCGGCGCAGGCTGCGCGCTGGTGTGGCTGATCCTCGCCACCGCGCAGACCATCAGCACCCGGCAGCGGATCGCCCGCCCCGGCGAGTGGTCGGAGGAGGCGATCTCCACGATGCTCGCTCACCGGGTCGGCGCTCGCTCCACCGTGCTGATGCGCCTGCTCGACGTGGCCGGCACCGCCATGTTCCAGGTCGGGGCGACGGTGCTGGTGATCCTCGCGCCGGTGCTGGCGATCGGCACGATCGTCCTCTCGATCGGCGTGGGGCTCTCCACGCTGGTGCTGCACCGTCGCCCTCCGGCCGAACGCTCCCGCAGCGCCTGGGCCTATGCACCCTTCGGCCTCGGGCTGCTCACGCTGGCGCTCGCCGCCTTCGGGCTGCTTTCTCTGTGACCTTCGTACCCCCACCCCGCAGGAGCCG
>JAKDUN010000203.1 GCA_030457675.1 Brachybacterium sp.
TGGGCGAGTGGAACGGGAGTGGTCGATATGAGCGGCAGGGTCATCATCCTCGGCGGCGGCATCGGGGGTCTGTGCACGAGCATCGCGCTGCGCCGGGCCGGGGTGGACGCGGTCATGTACGAGCAGGCCTCGCAGTTCAGCGAGGTCGGCGCCGGCATCCAGGTGTGGGTCACCGGCATGCGGGCGCTCGGCCGGCTGGGAGTGGCCGAGGCGGTCCGCGACGCCGGGGCCGAGGTGCATCGGCATCGCTTCTTCACGGCGCAGGGTGCGCCGCTGTACTCCGCGGACCTGGCCGGCTTCGCCCGCGAGCACGGAGTGACGCCCCCGGTGATGATCGCCCGCAGCGACCTCGTCGAGGTGCTCGCCACGGGCGTCGACCCCGCCGCGGTGCGGCTCGGCCGGCGCGTGGTCACGGTCGCACAGACCGCGGAGTCCGTGCAGGTCCGCTTCGAGGACGGCGGCACCGACGAGGCGGAGCTGCTCATCGCGGCCGACGGCATCGGTTCGATGGTGCGCCGTGACCTGTTCCCCGAGGCGTCGCTGCGCACCGCGTCCTACCGATATGTGCGCTCGCTCGTGGAGCACCCAGGGATGCGCGGGGAGAACGAGTTCGCCATGTACTTCGGGCGGGGCGACCGGATCGCTGTGGGCGATTGCGGCGACGGGAAGCGCTACTGGCTCGTCGGGCTCCGGCGGCCGACTGTTCCCCTGGGCGGTGACCAGGGCGAGCTCAAGACCGATCTGCTGCGCCGCTTCCGCGCGTTCCCCGAGGGCATCGCCTCACTGATCGAGGCGACCCCGGCCGAGGCACTCATCCACCACGCGGTGCGCGACCTCGAGTCGCTGCCGGCATGGGGGAGGGGGCGGATCGTCCTGCTCGGTGACGCCGCACATGCCACCACCCCGAACCTCGGCCGCGGCTCTGCCCAGGCGATGCTCGATGCCCTCGAGCTCGCAGGCCTGCTGCGCGGCGTCGACCTCTCGGACGCGTCGGTGCTGGAGCGAGTGCTCGACCAGTACGGCCGGGCCCGCAAGGCCGAGGCGGAGGCGCTGCAGCGCACGTCATGGACCATCGGCGCCATCAGCTCCTGGGACAGCGCCCTGATGGGCACGGCACGGGACGTCATCATGCGCACGGTCGCCGGGCGTCGACAGGTGGCCGCGATCCGGGACCAGTTCCGCCGGGCGGCCGCCATGCAGCCGACGGGCTGACCGGCCGCGAGATCTGTGCCCCATCTGCCGTCGCGACGTCGAGATCCGCGGCGTCTGCCGCGTACTGTGGAGCGCTCCGCGTCCAGGCCTCTGCCGTGCTGCCTCCGTGCCACGGCGACGCCGACCCTGCGCAGCCGACTGCGCATGACGCCGCACCCCTCCTCCGATGAACGGACCGCGCCATGACGCAGGACTCCGCCGCCCCGCCGCGCCCACAGCCCACCACCGACAGTCCCGGCTCGCGCCGCGCCCGCCGAGAGGCCCACCGCTTCCCGGACGCCCCGCATCTGCCCGGCCGCTCCCTGAACAGCGTCTTCCTGACCTCCGTGGCGCTGATCCTTGCCCTTCTCGTCGTCGCCGGGCTCTTCCCTGCGCAGCTGAGCTCCGCCTCCGGGGCGGCGATGCACTGGGTCACCGCCACCAGCGGCTGGTCCCTGCTCGTGATCCCGCTGGGCCTCATCGGCCTGCTGCTCGTGCTGGCCTTCACCCGGGTCGGACGGATCCGCCTGGGTCCTGACGACTCGCGGCCGGAATACCCCACGGTGGCGTGGATCGCGATGCTGCTGGGGGCGGTGATGGGCATCGGGATGATCACCTACGGCGTCGCCGAGCCCGTCTCCCACCTGGTCACCCCTCCGCACGGCCTCGCCGCGCCCGGCAGTCAGGAAGCCGTCGTCGACGCGCTGCGCTTCACCTTCCTGGACTGGGGCCTGCACGCCTGGGCCATCTTCGCCGTCTTCGGCCTGGCCATCGGGTACTCCACCCACCGCCTGGGGAACAAGGGTCTGGTCTCGCCGATCCTGCGCCCGCTGATCGGGCGCCACGCCGACGGTGCGCTCGGCAAGGCGATCGACGTCCTGGTCATCTTGTCGACGCTCTTCGGCACCACCACCTCCCTCGGGCTGGGGGCCGCGCAGATCAGCCAGGGGCTGAGCCTGATCACCGGGCGGGAGCTGACCGGCACAGGGGTGCAGATCCTGGTGATCGCACTGGTCACCGTGCTGTTCACCGCCTCGGCGATGAGCGGCATCGGTCGGGGCATCCGCTACCTGAGCCAGACCACGATGGTGATCGCCGCCGCCCTGCTGCTGTTCGTGCTGGCCGCCGGGCCCACCAGCTGGATCATCACCGTGTTCCTGCGCTCCCTGGGCGGATACGTCGGCGACTTCGTCGAGATCAGCCTGTTCCTGCCCACCGGTGGCGAGGAGCTGGCCTGGATGCAGGGGTGGACCTACTTCATGATGGCCTGGTGGATCTCCTGGGGAGCCTTCGTCGGGATCTTCCTGGCACGCATCTCTCGCGGGCGCACCATCCGGCAGTTCGTGCTGGTGGTTCTCGGCGTGCCGAGCCTGATCTTCTCCGCCTGGTTCTCCGTCTTCGGCGGAGCGGCGATGTGGATGGATCTCGAGCGGGATGCCGGCATCGGCGCCGCCGCTGCGGAGAACGTCAACACCGCCTTCTTCGGCCTGCTCGATCAGCTGCCGCTGACCGGGCTCACCTCCGTGGTCGCGATCGCCCTGGTGGTGCTCTACTTCGTCACTGGTGCGGACTCCAACACCTACGTGCTCTCGGTCATCTCCTCGGACGGTCGTATGGACCCCGATCGCGCGGTGATGTGCATGTGGGGGCTGCTCACCGGGGCCACCGCCGCCGTGCTGCTCTACGCCGGCGGGCTCGAGGCGCTGCAGGCCGCCGTGATGCTCACGGCCGCTCCGTTCATCCTCGTCATCCTCGCGCTGGCCATCTCGCTGGTGATGCTGCTGCGCCGGGATCCGCTCCTGCGCGGAGAACCGCTGCTTCGCGGAGAATCGCTGCTCTGAGACCCGGTGCGTACGACAGCAGCACCCTGAGCATGACCGCTCAGGGTGCTGTCGTCGTGCGGGGAGAGATCAGGCGCCGTCGGCCTCGGTGGTCCCGGCCGGGCGGGCTCCCAGCTCGGCATCCAACCGCAGCAGGCCGGAGCCGTCCTCGCCCACCAGCTTCACGCGACCGATGATCTCCGAGACCGTGGCCTCCTCCTCGATCTGCTCGTCCACGAACCAGTTCAGCAGCGGACGGGAGTCGTAATCGCCCTCCTTGTCGGCGCTGCGGTACAGCTCGCGGATCGACTCGGAGACCTTCTCCTCGTGCGCGAGCGCCGCCTCGAAGATCTCCAGCACCGTCAGGCCGGGCTTCACGCCGGGAGCTTCGATGGCGCCGATCGCGGCATGGTTGTCGCGGTCCGAGACGTGCTGGATGAACTTGTTGGCGTGGACGATCTCCTCGTCCGCCTGGTGCCGGAGCCACTCGGCGATGCCGGTGAGGTCCTGCTCATCGGCCTCGATGGCCAGCTGGCGGTAGGTGATCGACGCGGCGAACTCGAGCGTGATCTGCTCCTGGAACTTCTTCTCAAGGTCATTGCTCATCTTCATGGTCATGACGGTAGTCCTCTCCGGCGCCCTTGTCACGTATGGAAAGGCTCTCCTGACCTACATTGATGAGGTTCGGGCAGGCTAACCTGACCGGCTCCGGGACCAGGTGTGGCCAGGCGTCCGCCGTGCGGGCGGCGCGCTCAGCCCGCGTTCTCGCGCCGTTCACCCGGCTCCGTGGTCCGCGTTCGTCCGCCCATGACAGCATCACCTCGTCCGTCCCGTGCCTCACCGAGCAGGAGAACCCATGCCCGAGCAGTCCGTCCCGTCACCCTCCCCGCGCCCCGCCATCGTGGGCCACCGCGGCGCCTCCGCCCATGCGCCGGAGAACACGCTCGCCGCCTTCCGCCGGGCCCTCGAGGACGGGGCGCAGCTGCTGGAGTGCGATGTGCACCTGAGCGCCGACGGCCACGTGGTGGTCATGCACGACGAGACCATCGACCGCACTGCCGCGGAAGACTCCCCGCTGCGCACCGGGGCGATCGGCGATCTCACCCGGGCCGAGCTCGACACGGTGCTGCTGGAGGGTGAGGAGCGCATCCCTTCGTTGGCCGAGCTGTTCGAGATGACCACGGCCCCGCTGTTCATCGAGGTCAAGGTCGCCGCCGCCGCGACGGCCGTCGCCGGGCTGCTGCGGACGCTTCCGTCCGGCACCCCGGCCGCCGCCTCCACCGTCATCTCCTTCCACGCCGCCGCCCTCGCCGAGATCCGTCGCACCACCGGTACGCCCGTCTCCTACCTGGTCGAGCAGGTCGACGAGCTGGCGATCACCACCGCGCGCGAGCTCGGCGCGGCAGGGGTGGGCCCCTCGATCAACGGGCTCAGCCTCCGTGCCGCCGAGGCCGTGCACGAGGCCGGGATGACGGTGAACCCCTGGACGGCCAACACCGCCGCCCAGCTCGAGGTGGCCCTCGCCTGCGGCGTGGACACGCTCACCACCGACGACCCGGCCTGGCTGCAGCGCGAGCTCGACGTGCGCCTGGGGTGAGCGCTGCCGGCGCTCCGCCGCCCGCGTGACCATGCGTCGGATGTTTATGCATGAGTGCGGGTGGTGCTGTGTCGGATCACAGGGCGGTCACGGACGGCCTATCCTGTGACCTGCGCGACAAGCCCGTTCTGAACGTCGCCGCAGGGTGCATGGGGGGACGCCGCCCTGCATGCTCACGCATCGAACGTCCCGTGCTCCCGCGGAGGGTCGCCGCGTACCCTGGTCCGCGCCATGGCCTCCGCTTCCGTGGAGGCTCCGTGAATCGGGGCCCCGTGCCCCCTGAAAGGACCGCGATGATCGACTCGACGCTCCAGGCGACCTACGACCAGGTTCTCCACCGCAACCCCGGAGAACCCGAGTTCCATCAGGCTGTCCGGGAGGTGTTCGAGTCGCTGGAGGCCATCCAGGACCGTCATCCGGAGTACCAGGACCACAGCATCCTGATGCGGCTGTGCGAGCCGGAGCGCCAGATCATCTTCCGCGTCCCGTGGGTCGATGACCAGGGCGCCGTGCAGATCAACCGCGGCTATCGCGTCGAGTACAACTCCGCGCTCGGCCCCTACAAGGGCGGCCTGCGGTTCCACCCCTCGGTGAACGTCGGCATCGTGAAGTTCCTCGGCTTCGAGCAGATCTTCAAGAACTCCCTCACCGGTCTGCCCATCGGCGGCGGCAAGGGCGGCTCCGACTTCGATCCGCACGGTCGCAGCGACGGCGAAGTCATGCGCTTCTGCCAGTCCTTCATGACCGAGCTGCACCGCCACATGGGTGAGTACACCGACGTCCCCGCCGGTGACATCGGTGTGGGTGCGCGCGAGATCGGTTACCTCTTCGGCCAGTACAAGCGCCTGACCAACCGCTACGAGGCCGGCGTGCTCACCGGCAAGGGCCTGGACTGGGGCGGCTCCCTCGTGCGTAAGGAGGCCACCGGCTACGGCGCGGCGATCTTCGCCGACGAGATGCTCAAGGCCCGCGGTTCCTCCGTCGACGGCCGCCGCGTCGCCGTCTCCGGCTCCGGCAACGTCGCCCTGTACGCGATCGAGAAGGTCGCGCAGCTCGGCGGCATCCC
>JAKDUN010000204.1 GCA_030457675.1 Brachybacterium sp.
GGCGTGGCTGTGCTCGGCTGCACCGAACTGTCCGTGGTGTACGACCAGCACGGATGCCGCGGCGACGAGCGACTGGTCGACTCGCTCACCGAGCTCGCCAGGATCACCGTGCGCCGGGCCGGCAAGGAGCTCACCGAGCTCTTCCGGTGAGCCGTCCCGCGGCGCGGGACGGCGACGCGGGGCTAGAACCCCGAGTCGGTGGGCTTCGGGTAGTACCGCAGGAACTTGCGCACATGATTCAGCCCGACGAGCCGCGCATACCGACGCGCCCAGCCGCCGTCGGCCGGATAGGTCCACGGATTGCGCACCCCGCGCCGGGCGACCGTGCGCACCCAGCGCTTCAGGGCCGGATCGCGCAGGTAGCGCATCAGCAGCGGCATCGGGACCAGGGAGTAGAGGACCTCGTCGAACTGCGTGACCGGTTCGATCCGGCGGTGCTCGATCGCATCGGCCACCACGAAGCGGGACACATTCGCCCCGGCGGTGGAGACGTAGAAGTTGTTGCGCCCGATACGGGGATTGACCTCGAAGAACTTCCAGGTCCCGTCACGGGGGTCGCGCTTGACGTCGAAGTTCGCAAAACCCCGGTAGCCGGTCGCCTCGAGCAGACCCCGGGCCTGCTCGAGCGCATCGTCGAAGGGCGTGGTGATCATCGCGGCCGGACGACCCAGCGCATCGGGCGTGTGCTCGCCCAGCAGCACCCGGGCCGAGCACAGCAGCGTCACCCGCCCCGCGGCATCGGTGTAGGCGGTGATCGACCCCTCCGCGGTGTCATCGCCGGGGATCAGCTCCTGGACGACCAGGCGGCCGGCGTAACCGGCCGTGGCGATCGAGCGCACCAGCGCGGTGAGCTCCTCGGGGTCCTCGAGGAACCACACCTTCTTCTTGCCCGCGAAGCGCACCCCGGCCATATCCGCGGTGCGGGCGGCCTTCATCACCACCGGGAAGGGCAGCTCGGTGCGCGGCGGCTCCCAGCCCTCATCCCGAGGAGTGCTGAGGTCGATGACCTCCGTGCGCGGGGTCGCGACCCCGTGCTCGGTGCACAGCCGGGCGAACTCCGCCTTGTCCGAGAGGCGTTCCAGGATCTCGGCCTCGAGGATCGGCATGACGTAGTGCGCCTCCAGCTGCTCGCGATGATCGCTCATCAGCTGCACCAGGGAATCGGCGTTGGCCAGCAGCAGCTGAGGACGCACCCCGCCGCGCTCGAGCGCCAGGCCGATGACGCGGTGGACCAGGTCCTCGTCGCTCGCAGAGCCCCCGAGCTCGAGCACCTCGCAGGTCACCGAACGACGCATCGGCTCGATGCCGACCTTCGTCACCACCGTCGCGACCACGCCGTACTGCTCGTGGAAGGCGCGGGCGAGGGTGTACACGCCGAGCCCGGAGCCCAGCAGCACCAGGTCGAAGCCCTCGGCGGTCGAGGACTGCCCACCAGCGGGCGCGACGGGACGGGACGAGGGCGTCTCAGGGTGCGACATGCCGATGATCCTAATAGCGCGGCCGGCCACCGGGCGCCGACGCTCGCCGCATCGGCGCCCGGTGGGTGATCAGCGACTCCGACGCAGCCAGAGCGCGCTGTCGGCGGCGACTCGGTCCTCGCCCGTCGGCCCGACGGGCACAGAGCGCAGCAGCACCTCGTGCTCCGCCCCACCGGTGACCTCGGCCAGGGGGACCGGGGCCGAGGTGGTGTTGACCACGATCCGGATCTCGCCGCGGTCCAGGACCAGCACGCCCGCGGGCGCCGCGTCGTCGAAGGCCACGCCGTGGCCCTCGCCCTGCTCTCCCAGGCGCAGCTCCCGGCGCAGGCGCAGCGCCTCCCGGTACATCTCCAGCACGGAGCCCTCCACGCCCTGCTGCTGGTCGACCGCGAGCGGGCCGAACTCCGCCGGCTGCGGCAGCCAGCTCTCGCCGGAGGGCGAGAAGCCGAAGGCCGGGGCATCCTGGACCCAGGGCAGCGGCACCCGGCAGCCGTCGCGGCCGGGCACGCCGGCGCGCAGGTGCGAGGGGTCCTCGCGCAGCTCGTCGGGGATGTCGGTGGCCTCCGGCAGGCCGAGCTCCTCGCCCTGGTAGAGGTAGGCCGCCCCGGGCAGGGACAGCATGAGCAGCGTGGCGGCGCGAGCCCGGCGCAGGCCCAGCTCCGCGTCGGGCACCTCGTCGCGGCCCAATCCCTCGCCGAAGCTGTGATCCGGGTCGAAGCCGTAGCGGCTGGCGTGGCGGATCACGTCGTGGTTCGAGAGCACCCAGGTGGTGGGGGAGCCCACGGCGTCGGCCAGCGCGAGCGGCTGCTCGATCGCGGCGCGCATCGTCTCCACACCCCAGCGGGCCTGGAGGAAGCCGAAGTTGAAGGACTGGTGCGCCTTCTCGTCCCCGATGTACAGCGGCAGCCGCTGCTCGGGGATCCACGCCTCCAGCACCATCATGCGGTCGCCCTCGTAGGCGTCGAGGATCGGCCGCCACTCGCGGTAGATCTCCAGCACCCCGTCGTTGTCGAAGTAGATCGGCACCTCGCCCTCGGGGATGTCGATCAGCCCCTGCGCGTTGACGGTCGCATCGGGCAGGCCCTCGGGCTTGACCATCCCGTGGGCGACGTCCACGCGGAATCCGTCGGCACCGCGGTCCAGCCAGAACCGCAGCACGTCCCGGAACAGCTCGTGCACCCGCGGGTTCTCCCAGTTCCAGTCCGGCTGGCTGGTGTCGAAGATGTGGAGGTACCACTGGCCGGGGGTGCCGTCCGCCTCGGTGACGCGGGTCCAGGCCGGGCCGTGGAAGATCGAGGTCCAGTTGTTCGGCGGCAGCTCGCCGTCCTCGCCCCTGCCCTCGACGAAGACGTACATGTCGCGCTCGGCGGAGCCGGGGCCCGCCGCCAGCGCCTGCTGGAACAGCTCGTGCTGGTCGGAGGAGTGGTTGGGGACGATGTCGACGATGACCTTCAGGCCCAGCTCGTGAGCGCGGCCGATCATCTCGTCGGCGTCGGAGAGGGAGCCGAAGCGGGGGTCGACGTCGGTGTAGTCGGAGACGTCGTAGCCGCCGTCGCGCTGCGGCGAGGTATAGAACGGCGAGAGCCAGATCGCGTCGACGCCGAGGTCGCGGAGGTAGGGCAGGTGCGCGGTCACTCCGGGCAGGTCGCCCATTCCGTCGCCGTTCGAGTCGGCGAAGGAGCGGGGGTAGACCTGGTAGACGACGGCATCGCGCCACCACTGCCGGTCCGGGGTGCTCACCTGTTCGGTGGTCAGCGGAGCGGTGAGGGGCGAAGTGGTCATGAGGGGTCCTTCCGGTCGTGCAGGGGTGGTGCAGGGCGCCGTCTCCTCCCGGCCCGGGCCGGTGGGTCGGGAGGAACGGCGAGGTTCAGGGGGAGGCGAGAGGGAGCGTGCTCGTGCCGGCGCCCACCGCTCGCAGGGGGAGGGGATCAGCCTCGGTGTTCTTGCTGGTCTCCTACCGCTCCTTCGTCGCAGTACGTCGATCAGCCCTTCACAGCACCGGCGGTCGAACCGCCGACGATGTACCGCTGCAGGAACTGGTAGAGCACGATCACCGGGATCATGACCATCACCGAGCCGGCGGCGAAGACGCCCAGGTTATTGGAGCGGTCGGAGGAGAACATGCCGTACATGCCCACCGCCAGGGTCTTCTTCGAGTCGTCGGTGAGGAAGATCGAGCCGATCAGGAACTCGCTCAACGAGAGCACCAGGGCCAGCAGCAGCGTGGTGGCCAGGATCGGGGTCATCGAGGGCACCAGGATCTTGCGGAAGGTCTGCCAGTGGGTCGCCCCGTCGATGATCGCCGCCTCGTCCAGCGACTTCGGGATCGTGTCGAAGAAGCCCTTGAGCAGCCAGACCTGGCCGAAGGCGCCGCCCATCAGCACCGCGATGTAGCCGGCCAGGGTGTTCAGGCCCAGCATCGGCACCGCCTCGCCCAGGCCCGCGATCATCGTGTACACCGCGATCATCGACAGGATCGCGGGGAACATCATGATCAGCAGCACCGCGAGCATGCCGCCGCGTCGACCGCGGAAGCGCAGACGGCTGAAGGCATAGGCGGCCAGCAGCGAGAGGAAGACCTGGCCGGTGGCGACGACGCCGCACACGATGATCGTGTTGAGGTACCAGCGCAGGAAGTTCGCGCGCTCGCCGCTGAGCATCGCGACATAGTGCTCGAGGGTGACCCCCTCCGTGGGGAGCAGGCCGGCGGCGGCGATCGAACCGCTCTCGTTCAGCGACGCCGAGATCACGAACATGATCGGGAAGATGGCGAAGGCGATCGCCGCCGCGCCGACGACGTGCCGCCAGCCGAGTTCGGCGAACCAGCGGCTGAAGGGCATGCGATGCTTCGCACCGCGCTGCGGAGCTGTGGTGGAGCTCATGGTGGACCCCTTCCGCGGGCTCAGTTGATGTCTTCGAGGACGTTGGTGAATCGGAACTGGATGGCGGCCAGGACGCCGGTGAGGACGAACAGGCACACCGAGACCGCGGAGGCGAAGCCGAAGTCGGCTCCGGAGCCGCCGAAGGCGATGCGGTAGACCATCGAGATCAGGATGTCCGTGGCGCCGCGGCCGGAGCCGTCGGGGAACGGACCGCCCTCGGTGAGCAGCTCGATCGCGTTGAAGTTGTTGAAGTTGAAGGCGAAGGACGAGACCAGCAGCGGGGCCACGGCCACCAGCAGCAGCGGCAGCACGATCTTCCTGGTGGCCTGCAGGGGCGAGGCGCCGTCCATCCTGGCGGCCTCCGTCAGCTCGTCCGGGATCGCCTGCAGCGCGCCGGTGGAGACGATGAACATGTAGGGGAAGCCCATCCACAGGTTCGTCAGCAGCACCGCGACCTTCGCGAGGCTCGGATCCCCGAACCAGTCCAGGTCCAGGCCGAGCATCTCGTTGATCAGGCCGAAGTCGCGGTTGTAGAAGTTCGACCACACCAGCAGCGAGATGAAGCCGGGGATCGCATACGGCATGATCAGCACCGAGCGGTAGAACCGACGTCCCTTCAGCCGCTGATCGTTGAGGACCACGGCGAGGGCGAAGCCCAGGGCGAAGGTCAGCAGCACCGAGCCGGCCGCGAACACCAGGGTCCATACGAAGGCCGAGAAGAACTGCCCGGCGACGGTGGGGTTGGTCAGCAGCCGCTCGTAGTTGGACAGGCCCACGCTCTGCAGCCAGCCCTGGGAGAAGGCTCGCTCGCCCGAGGAGTCCACGAAGTAGTGGGAGTCCCCGATCTCCCCGACGGTGTACTGATCACCGGTCGCGGTGTCGGTGATGGTGTCGGTCGCCTCGTCGTACTGCAGGACCGTGGTGCCCACGAAGGCCTGGTTCACGCCGAGCGGACGGACGGCCGAGGAGTCGTCGACCGGGACCGCGAGCTCCATCAGCTCGCTGTAGATCGTGTTCACCTCTCCCGCATCGAGCACGGTGAGGCCCTGGACCTCGGTGACCCGGCCGTCGGCCACTGTGACCGCTCCGGAGTCGACCTCTTCGAGCTCGGTCTCGGCAGCACCGTGGTAGACGGTGCCGTCGGCGGGGTCGACCAGGTAGAGCTCGAACGGCCCCTCGACGGGCGAGCCGGCGGTCGCCACCGTCATCGTGTACCGCGGCGAGTCGGCCGACTGCTGGACGGAGCTG
>JAKDUN010000205.1 GCA_030457675.1 Brachybacterium sp.
GGCGCAGCGCGATCGGGACGGTGGCCTGGACGTCGACCGGTTCGGAGATCGCGTAGTGGTTGTTCTGGCAGAAGAAGAGCACCGGCGCGTGGAAGGAGGCAGCGAAGACCATCGCCTCGTTCACGTCGCCCTGGCTGAGGGCTCCGTCGCCGAAGCAGGTGACCGCGATGTCGTCCTCGCCCTGCGCCTGGGTGGCCATCGCATAGCCGACGGCGTGGTGGGTCTGCGCACCGATGATCACCTGCGGGGTGGCCATGTGATGGGCGAAGGGGTCCCAACCGGACAGGGTGGTTCCGCGCCAGACGGAGAGCATCTCTCCCGGGCTCACGCCGCGGCACCAGGCCAGGGCGTTCTCGCGGTACGAGGTGAACAGGAAGTCGGTCTCGGGCAGGGCCCGGCCCAGTCCGATCTGGGCGGCCTCCTGGCCGCGCAGCGGCGGCCACAGGCCCAGCTCGCCCTGGCGCTGCAGGGCGACGGCCTCCTCGTCGATCGCGCGCACCACGGCCATGTCCAGGTACAGGTCCCGCAGCATCTCCAGGTCCACATCCTGGAGCATCGGGTCGAGGGTCTGGTCGGGGCGTCGGGTGCCGTCCTCGCGGAGGACGTGCAGGGGCTTGTCGAGTCCAGCGACCAGGTCGTGGTCGGGAGCTGACGTGGTCGTCAACATTCGGACCTCCAGAATCCGCAGCGCCTGGTGGGCGCATGGGACGTCTGCACCGGGTGGGTGCCGCGACGTCGTCGTCGTGATCCACGTTACGTCCGGAGTGCAGGGCGTACAACGGATACGGGGAAAGTTCAGCAGAATGCACGGTCTGACGGGCTACGGCGCCGTAGGATTGGGCAGTATGCGTACCGTGGATGACACCGACCGTCGGCTTCTGCTGGCCATGACGGAGAACCCCCGCTCGACGATCGTCTCCCTCGCCGAGCGGCTGGGCCTGTCCCGCAACACCGTCCAGTCGCGCCTGGCCGCGCTCGAGGCCGGGCAGGCGCTGCAGGGCTACGACCGGCGCCTGCACGCGGCATCGCTGGGCTATCCGCTCACCGCGTTCATGGAGACGCAGGTGGATCAGCCGCGGCTCGAGCAGGTGATCGCACAGCTGCGGGAGATCCCCGAGGTGGTGCAGGTGCACGGGATGAGCGGCCTGCACGACATCCTGGTGCGCTGCGTGTGCCGCGACACCGATGACCTCTACCGGGTCAACAAGCTGATCCTCGGCTGCGAGGGCGTGATCCGCACCGACACCTCGCTGGCGATGGGCGAGCTGATCCCCTTCCGCCTGGCCCCGGTGCTGGAGCGCGACCTGGGGCGGTGAGCGGCTCAGGCACCGGCGAGCGCGACCGGCTGCCCGGTGCGCACGGACTCCTGGGCGGCGGCGACCACACGCACGGTGCGCAGCCCCACCTCGCCGGTGGGGTCGACGGCCCGGCCCTCGCGCACGGCGCCGAGGAAGGCGTCCAACAGCCGGGCGTCGGTGTTGGTCCCGTAGGCCAGCCACTGGTCGTGCCCGCCCACGTGCTGGGCGAAGGCGTCGATCTGCAGCTGCCCGCCGGTGCCGAGGGCCTGCAAACGCAGGCCTCCCCAGGTCGGGGCGTCGGCCGGCAGGGACCAGGAGCAGTCGATGGTGGCGACGATCCTCGAGCCAGCAGTGTCGTAGGTCAGCGTCACCAACCCGCCGGTCTCGGCACCCTCCCCCGCCCGCTCGGCGTACAGGATGCGGTTGGTGACCGCGTGGACGGTGGCGGGCGGCCCGAAGACCGAGTCGAGGATCTCGGCGAGGTGCACGGTGTGGTCGACCATCGCGCCGCCGCCGGCGAGCTCGACATCGGTGAACCAGTCGCGGCCTGCAGGCAGTTTGCCGTTGTTGGTGCCGGTCAGGCCGATGACCTCGCCGAGGGTGCCGTCGGTGATCGCGGTGCGCAGTGCTTTCACCTCGGGGGCGAAATGCACCGGGAACGCGGTCATCAGCACCACGCCGGCCTCGCGGCAGGCCTCGACCATCGCTTCGGCGTCGGGCAGGTTGGTGGCCAAGGGCTTCTCGCACAGCACGTGCACGCCGCGGCGGGCCGCCTCCAGCACGAGATCCTTGTGATGAGCGTTGGCGCTGGTCACCACGATCGCATCGGGCCCCTCGGCCCAGGCGTTCCATGCCGCGTCGTAGGTGGGGACCACCCGCACGCCGCGCACGTCGCCGTAGCCGTCGGGGTCGGCGGCCACCAGGTCCACGTCGGCCCGGGCCTCGAGCTGGGAGGCGTAGCCGGCGGCGTGGGTGTGCGCGCAGCTCATCAGCGCGACCTTCATCGGGTCTGCGGGGTCGATCGTTCGTGCGGTCAGCATGTGATGCTCCGTCCGGTGCGCAGGGACTCGAGGGCGGCGTGGGAGACCTGAACGGCGAGGGCGCCGTCGGCCGCGTCCACCCGGGAGGGGGCGCCGCCGGCGAGCGCGGTCGCGAACTCGACGATCTCGGCCGCGTAGGGGTCGCGCAGGGTGGAGACGTCCGGGAGGAAGCCGTCACCGGAGTCCTGCCGGGCGGAGGCGACGTCGTCGAAGACGATCCCGGCATCGCCGGCGCTGTCGTACTGCAGCTGGCCGCCGTCCCCGGAGAGGTCGAAGGTGTAGCGGAACGCCGTGCCCGCCGGGCCCCAGAAGCCGCGGCAGTGGCTGAGCGCACCGGAGCGATGGGTGAGCACCACATGGGCGGTGCGCACGGTGGAGTCGGAGCCGGCGATCGCCTGCTGGGCGTAGACCCGCTCCACCGGCCCGGCCATCCACAGCGCCTGGTCGATGTCGTGGATCATCTGGTCCATCACGATGCCGCCGGAGAGCTCCTCGTCCGCGTACCAGGAGCGGTCCGGCAGGGCGCCGGTGCGCTCGAAGCGCAGCACGGCCAGGGTGCCCACGGCACCGGTGTCGATCGCCCGCTTGGCCGCCGCGTACTGCGGGAAGAACCGCACCACGTGCGCGGGGAACAGGGTGCGACCTGCACGGTCTGCATGCTCGACCAGCTCGCGCGCCTCGGCGGGATCCAGGGCGAGGGGCTTCTCGCAGAGCACGTCCTTGCCGGCGTCCAGCGCTGCGCGCACGATCTCGGGATGCGCCGGGGTGGGGGCGGTGACGTCGACGATGTCCACCGCGGCCAGCAGCTCCTCGAGGGTGTCGTGCACGGTGGCTCCGGATTCGGCGGCGAACTCCGTCGCCCCAGCCTGGCTGAAGCAGTGCAGCTCCGCGCCGAGCTCCCTCCAGCCGGGCAGGTGGGCGCGGGAGATCCCGCCGGTGCCGACGATGCCGACGCGCAGCGGGTGCGGGGAGGCCGACGGCGCGGCGGGCCCGGGATGCGGGGAGGTGGTCATGCGCGAGCGGTCCTTCCTCAGGGAGGGCGTCGGCGCCCCGGTCGAGAGCGTCCGACCTGCGACCGCGATACGGCCGCCAAGCCATGCATGAGAGCACGCTACCAGCGCCGACGGTTTATGTAACCTGCTTGTGGAATCGGAACGGGGCCGCCGGACGGAACGCTCAGCCAGCTACCCTCGGTCCGTGACCCCCACCCCGGACCCGGCCGACCCCCGCACCCAGCGCGAGCGCATGCTCGCCGGCGACTGGTACATCTCCGACCAGGAGCTGGGCACCCTCCAACTCGCCGCCGCGCGCCTCGCCGACCGGTATCACCGAGCCTGGCTGGAGGACGCCCCGCAGGCCCGCGACCTGCTCGCCGAGCTGCTGGGCGGCCTCGGCGAGGGAACCGTGGTGCGGCCCCCGTTCGCGGTGGACTACGGCAGCAACGTCACCCTCGGGTCGCGCACCTTCGTGAACTATCACCTCACCCTGGCGGACGTCGCCGCGATCACCATCGGTGACGACTGCCAGATCGGTCCGAACGTCCAGCTGCTCACGCCGATCCATCCCTCCGCGCCCGGGCCGCGGCGGGAGCGGCTGGAGCGGGCCGAGCCGATCGTCATCGGGGACAACGTCTGGCTCGGTGGCGGGGTCACCGTGCTGCCGGGCGTGAGCATCGGGAACAACGCGGTGATCGGTGCGTCGGCCGTGGTGACGAAGGATGTGCCGGCGAACGTGGTCGCCGTCGGCAACCCGGCCCGGGTGCTGCGGGAGGTCTGAGAGCGGCGTTCAGCCGGCGCTCGCCCCCACCGTCTCAGCGAGGTCCGCGGCGAGGCGCTCGGCGGCCTCCTCGTCCAGATCGTGCACGGTCAGCCGCAGGTGGCGGGAGGGTTCCGCCCCTGGCTCGAGCCGGAATTCGTCCCCGGTGCGCACCAGCCAGCCGCGGCGCATCAACTGCTCGGAGACCTCGCGCGCTGGGGCGGGCACGGGAACCCACAGGCTCATCCCGTCTCCCGCGGTGACCGGCAGTCCCTGCGCGGTGAGGTGCTGCGCGAAGACGGCGTTGCGCACGGCGTAGTGCTCCCCGGCCCGCTCCATCAGGGCCAGCGCCTCGGGGTCGGTCATCACGGCGTGCGTGATCCGCTGCAGGAGGTGGCTGACCCAGGTGGTCCCGGGGCTGAGCCGCAGGGCGAGCCGGCCGGCGGTGTCAGCGTCGGTGGCGGTGACGGCCAGGCACATGTCCGGGCCGACGAACTTCGAGACCGAGCGCAGCAGCGCCCAGCGCCGATGCCCCGGCCCGATGATCGAATGGAACGGCGCACGGGACAAGAACGAGTAGTAGTCGTCCTGGATGACCAGCACGTACGGGTGCTCGGCGAGGACCTCGCGCAGCGCCGCGGCGCGCTCCGCCGTGAGCGAGGCACCGGTGGGGTTCTGGGCGCGCGGCGTGCACACCACGGCCCGCACTCCCTGCTCGAGCGCCGCTCGGAGGCCCTCGACGGTCATCCCCTCCTCGTCCACCGGGACCGGGACCGCACGGTATCCGCCGAGGCGGGCGATCTGGATGCTGGCCAGGAAGCAGGGGTCCTCGAGCGCCACGGCGTCGTCCCGCATCAGGGCCTGGGTGAGCAGGCGCTCCACGGCGTCGACGGCGCCGCTGGTCAGGGTGAGGTGCAGGTCATCGGGGGTGTCGGGGGCCATCCAGTCCCGCGCCCACTGCTCGAGGTCGGGGTCGATGACGGGCTCGCCGTAGAGCACCGGGCGCCCGGTCGCGGCGGCCAGGCCGGGTGCGAGATCCGGGATCAGGCGGGGGTCGGGGTTGCCGGTGCCGACGTCCCGCAGCGACCCGGCGGCGGCGAAGCCCTCCTGGGCCAGGGGCGCGCGCTGCGCGATGCGGGTGCCTCCGCGCCCCAGGGAGACCACCACCCCGGAGCGCGCGAGGGTGCGGTAGGCGGCGACGGCGGTGTTGCGGTTGATGCTGAGCTGCTCGGCGAGGGCACGCACCGACGGCAGGCTCTGCCCGGGGAACAGCTCCCCGCGGTCCACGAGGGCCCGCACGCTGTCGGCGATCTCCGCCGCGGTCCCGCCGCGGATCTTCAGGTCGCTGTCCGTGCTCACCTGCTCGAGTGTAGGCGGGCGGCCGCTGCACGCACTCACGTGATGACCCTCCCTCGCCGTCTGACCCGTGCCGTGCTACGTTTTGGCCTAGGCCAATGTGGTGCAGGGAGGGTCGACGAGCCGGACGCCGTCGGCCCGCGC
>JAKDUN010000206.1 GCA_030457675.1 Brachybacterium sp.
TGGATGAGCACCACGGCGAACAGCAGGAACAGGAAGATGAAGGTGGAGGAGACCTGGATCGGCGTGCCGAAGATCCCGGCGCGGGAGGTGAAGAAGGTGCCGACCGCGAAGTCCTGCCAGGACTGGCCGACGATGACGGTCGAGTAGCCGATCGCGATCAGGCCGATGATCACGATGGGCAGGCCGACGCAGCGTCGGGTCGCCTCGAGCACGAGCACGATGCCCAGCGTGGCGACCACGTAGTCGAGGGTCTCGAAGCCCATGATCTGGACGAGGTTGCTGGTCAGGTGGGAGTACCGCACCACGATGTACAGGTTGACCGCGAGCCCGACCAGGGCCAGCACCGCATCCCACCAGGGGATCCCGGCTTTCCCGCTGCGGCGCACGGCCGTCTTCCCCGCCGGGTACAGCAGGAAGATGATCGAGGTGGCGCCGGCGAGGTGGATCGCACCCTGGATCAGGGAGGGCCGGGAGCCGAAGATGCCGGTGTAGAGGTGGAACACGGTGAGAGCGACCGAGAGGCCACCCACCACCCATGCCCACAGACCCAGGTCCGTGCGGAACCTGCTGGATGTATCGTGCTCGCGCAGCAGCTCCTGGGCTCTCGCCTCGGCCTCGTGCTGCGCCTGCTCGTCGACCTCGAGAGATGAGGCTCGCGGAGCGTCCTCGTGGTCTGCAGTGCTCATCTCAGAGGAGCCCCTCTTCCTCGTAGTACTTCTGCGCGCCCGGGTGCATCGGGACATCGCCCTGCCCGGTCAGTGCGAAGTCGTGGTTGATCAGACCGCCCTGGGGAAGCGTGATCGACTCGGCCTGCTCGAAGGTGGCCTTCGTGATCTCGTAGCCGATCTCGGGGCTGACCTGGTCCATCGAGGCGATCAGCGCTGCGGCGACCGACAGGGTGGTGACCTCCTCCTCGAGGAAGTCGTACGCCTCGGGCTTGATGGTGTACACCTCGAAGAGGCTCTCGGATGCGACCTGCTCGGCCTTGTCCTGATCGAGCGCGACCAGCTTGACGTCGTTGGTCGCGGCGAGGTCGCCGAGCGAGCCCGTCGGGGTGCCGACGACGAACACCGAGGCATCGATGTTGTTGTCGCGCAGGAGGTCGAGCGAGCTGGCGAAGTCCTGCTCGAACGCCTCGTAGTCGCCCTCGCCGATGTCGTACGCGGCGAGGATCGCGTCGGAGACCGCGCGGGTGCCGGAGCCGACGTCCCCCACGGCGATCTTCTTGCCCTTGAGGTCCGCAGCGGACTCGATGCCGTTGTCCGCGAGGGTGACGATGTGCGCTGCCTCGGGGTAGAGGCCGGCGATCCAGCCGATGTTGTCGACCTGGGCACCCTCGAACTCGCCCTCGCCCAGGACTGCGGTGTTGGCGGTGTCCGACTGGGCGATGCCCAGCTGCCACTCGCCCTGGAAGATCTTGCCGATGTTCTCCACCGAAGCGCCGGAGTCGGTGTAGGTGACCGTGATCCCGTCGATGTTGTCCTCGTAGATGGCCGCGTACTCGCCGCCGAGCGGGTAGTACACGCCACCGGTGCCGCCGGTGCCGAAGGTGAGGTCGGTGACGAAGTCACCGTCGCCGCCTCCACTGCCGCTTCCGCCACCGTCATCACTGCAGGCGGCGAGCAGGCCGAGGGCCGCGAGCGGGCCCAGTGTCGCAAAAGTCCTTCGTGCGATTCTCATCGTGTGCGCTCCTCTTCGTCGAGGTCGTTCAGACCACGCTCGTACGGGCGCCCGGGGCTCCCCCGAAGGGTCACTGCGGGCAGGATGGGCCTATCCCACCACACGATGGGCGTTCTGCCACCGCTTGGGGACGCCTGCGAGGCTACGGAGCCATAACGGTCTGCACGGCGGGACGCCGCCCGAAGGCATCGCTCCGCACGCCGCCGGGAGCGCGGGTCCCGTCCGTCCGACGGTCCGGGAGGGCCGCAGGGACGATCAGTCGGAGGTGGGCGCGACGTCCAGAGCAGCGGCGTGCTCGCTGCTGCGGCGGGCGAGCGCGAGGTCGCGACTGGTGATCCCGCCGACGTCGTGGCTGGAGAGCGTCACGGTGACCTCGGGATACGTGAGCAGGACATCCGGATGGTGGTTCGCCTCCTCGGCGGAAGCACCGATGCGGCCCACGAGCTCGAGCCCGGTCGCGAAGTCTCCGGTGGCGAAGCGGGCGGTGAGCGTCTCGCCGTCCTGGCGCCAGCCGGTCAGCCCGGCATCGGCGATCTCGGCGGGGGTGAGGGTCTTCTTCGGATCAGCCATGCCCCCATCGTGCCCCTGCCGGGGCCGGGCGGCTACCCCCCGCAGGCGACGCGGACCGACGGCGCACGAGCCTCGACCCTCCCCCGTCGGTCACACTGGAGGCATGGAGGATCTGCGGGTGACCCCCGGCCCGGGCGCGCCGCGCGGTCTGCGGATACCTGCCGCGGAGCTGGTCGAGCAGTTCTCCCATGCGTCCGGCCCCGGTGGTCAGGGCGTCAACACCACCGACTCCCGCGTTCAGCTGAGCCTGGATCTCGCCGCCACCACCGCGCTGGACGAGGTGCAGCGGGCACGGGTCCTCGCCAGTCTGTCCTCGAAGCTCGCCGGCACCGTCCTCACCCTCACCGCCGCCGAGCAGCGCTCCCAACGACAGAACCGCCGCGCGGCCCGGGAACGCCTCGCCGCCCTGCTGCGCGAGGCCGTCACACCACCGGTGGTGCGCAGGGCGACCCGCCCCACCAAGGGATCGAAGCGGCGCCGGTTGGAGGCGAAGCGCCGACGAGCGGCGCTCAAGCAGACGCGGCGCCCACCGGGTTCCGAGTGACCCGCGCCGCTGACCCGAACCGACCTGCGGATTCCTCACCAGCGCCGGCCGGGTATCGCCTAGGTTGAGCACATGATCCGTCGCCTGCTCGCCCGTGCCTTCTGGGCCCTCACCCCCTGGAAGCTGGTCACGGAACCGGCTCCGCGCCGTCCTTCCGTGATCATCGGTGCTCCGCACACCTCGAACTGGGACTTCGTGATCATGCTGGGGATCGCCTGGCGATTGGGGATGCCGCTGCGCTGGCTCGGCAAGCACACCCTGTTCACCTCCTGGCGGGGCCCGCTGATGCGGGCGATCGGCGGGATCCCGGTGGATCGCTCGGCGCCGAGCCGCGTGGTCGAGGAGGTCGTGGCCCGGGTGCAGGCCGGTGAGGCGTTCGGCCTGGTCGTCACGCCCGACGGCACCCGCGGTGCGCATACCCACTGGAAGTCCGGCTTCCACCGCATCGCCCGCGCAACGGGGATGCCGGTGGTGCTCGGCTACGTGGACCGCACCACCATGACCACCGGGCTCGGACCGACCATCGAGCTGACCGACGATATCGGCGCGGACATGGACCGGATCCGTGCGTACTACGCGGACAAGGCAGGCCTCCACCCCTCGCAGCGGGTCGAGCCGCGCCTGCGCGAGGAGAACTCAGGAGCTCCGGAGCCGGGGCCCGGCAGCGACTCGGCCGATCCGGATGGCGGCGACGTCGCAGGAGCAGGCTCTGCCGACTGAATCCGGTGCCGGCTGAATCCGGTGCCGACTGAGTCCGGTGCCAACTGAGTCCGGTACGGGCTGCTGCTCAGGTTCGGCTCCCGCTCGGCCTCGCGCGAGGCAGCCAGATCCACCCCTCCTGACGGGCGAGTGCGAGGTCCTCCGCATCCGGTGGGATCGCGCGACCTTGATCGACCTCGCGGGCGATGAGCGCAGCGAGCACCGCGTCCAGTGCATCGTCCTCGGTGGCGCAGAGCCCGCGGTGCCCGTTCCAGTCCAGGAACGGCAGCCAGGCGCTCAGCGTGTCGACCAGCGCGGCACGAGGCACCTGGTTCTTCGCACCCTTGTATCCGCGATGGGTGAGCCCCCAGATCTGCAGCGCCGCCGCGGGGTACACCTCGCAGAGCGTTCCCGAGCCGTCCCGAGCGACATCGAGGCCGCGGTCCCGCAGCCGGGCTTCGATTCCGGCCCATCGCAGTGCGGGATGGGCGATGCGGTCCGTCGCGACGCTCAGCGGAGTCAGGCCGGTCCGTCGGTGCACCACCCGATCCGTTGCGCGCATCGCGTGCTCCCGGCGCCAGTCATCACCTGTGGACTCCGGCGCCGACAGCTCGTGCACGGCGTGTGCGGCGAGCAGCTGGACGAACCGTCGGGGCCATCCCAGCGGCACGTCGACCCCCGCCTTCGTCGCCCCCGTCGCGGCATCGATCACGGTGTCGTCCTCCGCCCCCACCGTCACGTGATCGAGCACGCAGCGCTCCCCGTCCTCACGGAGCATCGCCAGCCCGGTGCGGCGGGGCTGAGCGGCGAGGTCGATGCCGAGGTACGTGCGGTGCATTGCTCGAGCCTACTGAGCACGAGCGGCTCGTGCGGACGGGGTGTTCCTGCCGGTCATGGTCGGCGACGTCCCTTACCGTGGGTCTGTGCCTCAGCCCGCAGCGCCCCGCCCGCACCTCCGGCTCACCCGTCGTGGTCGCCTCGTCCGCGCCGCGCTGGCGCTGCTGCTGGCCGTTCTGCTGATCCTCGCGCTGGTCTCCATCGTCCGTTCGCTCGGTGGCGAGGATGCCTCCGAGGGCGCGGCCGCCGCGGCCCGGAGCTCGGCGACCGCGGACCCAGCGGCCTCGAGCCCTGCAGCTCAGGGCAGCGGCGAGACCGGCGACGACTCGCAGTCACAGCCCTCCCCCACCCCGGTGGCTGAAGGCGGCGATGCCGAGGACACCGAGAAGGGCTCCGAGAGCGAGGAGATCATCCGCTCGGGCACGGTCGGCGACGGCACCTGGACCATCGCCGCAGCGGCCGCGCCTCCCGAGGCCGAGGCGGACATCGTCGTGCACACCTACGCGGTGCGCTCCGAGGACGGGGCCGATATCGATGCCGACGAGGCAGCTGGCCAGATCGCCGAGGTCCTCGCCGATCCCCGCGGCTGGCAGGACCTCGAAGGCGTGAGGTTCCAGCAGGTCGCGACCCTCGAGGAGGCCGAGTTCACGATCTCGCTGGCGTCCCCGCCGACGGTCGACGAGCTGTGCCTCCCGGCGAGGACGGGCGGGCTGTGGAGCTGTCGCGTGGGCCCGGACGTGGTGCTGAACTCGGACCGCTGGTTGCACGCCACCCCCACCTATGACGATCTGGCCGAATATCGCGCATACATGATCAATCACGAGGTGGGGCATTTCCTCGGGCACGGCCACGTGGACTGCAGCGCGGACGGGCAGCTCTCGCCGGTGATGCTGCAGCAGTCGATCGATCTGCAGGGCTGCACGCCCAACGCCTGGCCCGCGGACGAACCGGGCCGCTGAAGGCTGCCGGCACAAAGGCGCAGTCCTCGTGAGCGCCGCCCCTGTGGAGGGCCCCGTGCGGAGCATCCGTACCGACCTCGTCGAGGGTCCTCAGGCCTTCGTCATGTCCTGGGCGAGCATCACCAGGATGCCGCTGGGGCCGCGGAGATAGGTGAGACGGTAGATGCCCTGGTAGTCCGCCACACCGCGCAGCGGGTGGCAGCCGTGCCGGGCCGCGATCTCCAATGCCTCGTCGAGATCGTCGACCGAGAAGGCGACGCGGTGCATCCCGATCTCGTGAGGCCGGGTGGGCGCGGTCTCGA
>JAKDUN010000207.1 GCA_030457675.1 Brachybacterium sp.
AACCAGATCGAGTTCCAGGACGCGGGCTCCGCCCTCAACGACGAGATGAAGGCCACCGTCCTGGATCCCGTGGACCCGGCGGAACTCAGCGGGGAGACCGTGACCGTGACCGGTGCCTTCACCCTGATCAACCCCGAGGGGTGGCTCGTCACCCCCTCTGCCCTGGCGGTCTCATGAGCGACGACGGACGCTCCACCGGCAACGGCTCGGACGTGGTCCTGCAGGCGCGGGACATCGTCAAGACGTACGGCGGCACGCGCGCCCTCAAGGGCGTGAACTTCGACATCCACCGCGGCACCGTCACGACCCTCTTCGGGGAGAACGGCGCCGGCAAGTCGACCCTGATGAAGATCCTCTCCGGGGTCGAGCAGCCCACCTCCGGGCGGATCATCCTGGACGGGGAGCCGGTGAGCTTCGCGACCACCAACGACGCCCGCGACCACGGCATCGCGATCATCCACCAGGAGCTGAGCCTCGCCCCGAACCTCTCGGTGCGCGACAACATCTTCCTGGGCCGCGAGATCACCCGCGGGGGCGGGGTCGACTACGCCGAGGAGACCCGGCAGACCCGTGCGCTCCTGGAGGAGATGCGCCTGGACGTGGACCCCGCAACGCCCGTCGGCGACCTGCGGGTGGGCCAGCAGCAGATCGTCGAGATCGCCCGCGCGCTCTCCATCGACGCCCGCATCCTCATCATGGACGAGCCGACCTCGGCGCTCGCCGCTCGCGAGGTCGAGATCCTTTTCGGCATCATCGACGACCTCACCTCACGCGGGGTCTCGCTGGTGTACATCTCGCACCATCTCGAGGAGACGCTGCGGGTCACGGACCACGCGGTCGTCCTGCGGGACGGCACGATGACCGCCCGCGGGGACCGCGCCGACATCGACCTCGCCTGGATCGTGCGGCACATGGTCGGCGAGAACTTCGATCTCGGCTCCCCGCCGGAAGGGCACCAGTTCGGCGAGCCGGTGCTCGCGATCGAGGATCTCACCGTGAGGGACGCGGAGAACCCCGAGCGAGCCGTCGTCGACCGGCTCTCGCTCTCGGTGCGGGCCGGCGAGATCATCTGTGTGTACGGGCTGATGGGCGCCGGCCGGACCGAGCTGCTCGAGGCCGTGGCCGGCCGGGGCGACGTCACCGGAGGCCGGATCCTCCTCGAGGGCCAGGCGATCGGCGAGCACTCGATCCGCGACCGGATCGCCCGCGGCATCGGCCTGGTGCCCGAGGACAGACAGCGGGACGGGCTGGTGCAGACCATGTCCGTCGGCCAGAACCTCACCCTGGCCAGCATCCGTCAGTTCCTCAGCCGCGGGCTGCTCTCCCGCGGCAAGGAGAAGCGGCTCGCCTCCTCCCTGATCCGGGACGTGACGGTGAAGACCCCGGGACCCGACGTGCCCATCGGCTCGCTCTCCGGCGGCAATCAGCAGAAGGTCGTGATCGGCAAGGTGCTGGCCACCCAGCCGTCCGTGATGCTGCTGGATGAGCCCAGCCGCGGCATCGACATCGGGGCCAAGGCGGAGGTCTTCGCCTTGCTCGCCGAGCACGCCCGGCAGGGGCTCGCGATCCTCTTCACCACCTCCGAGATCGACGAGTGCTTCAGCATCGGGCACCGCACCGTCGTGATGCGACGGGGGCGCCTCTCCGCCGAGTTCGGACCCGATGCCGAGAAGTCCGACGTGATGGCCGCCTCCGGCGAAGTCCTCACCTCCTGAACCCGCTGCCACGAACGGAATCCACCATGACCTCCACCGCCGCCGGCGACACCAGGAAGAGCTTCGATCTGTCGAAGCTGCTCATCGAGGGTCGCGCCTTCCTCGCCCTCGCGCTGATCATCGTCGTCTTCTCCCTGCTCTCACCGAACTTCCTCACGGTCGACAACCTCCTGATCATGACGTCCCACGTCGCGATCTTCGCCCTGCTCTCCCTGGGGATGCTGCTGGTGGTGCTCACCGGCGGCATCGACCTCTCCGTCGGCTCCACGCTCGGGTTCTCCGCCGTGATCGCGGGCTTCCTGCTGCGCGGTGTGCCGCTGGACGTGTTCGGCGTGACCCTCTACCCCTCCGTCCCCGTCGCGGTGCTCCTCTCCGTGGCCCTGGGCGGGGTCATCGGGGCGATCAACGGCGTGCTGGTGGCACGCTTCCACGTCGCCCCGTTCGTCGCGACCCTGGGCATGCTCTACGTGGTGCGCGGCGTCGCGCTGCTGATGACCAACGGGCGCACCCTCAACGACCTCTCCGGCACCGAGGGCCTGGGCAACACCGGTTTCGAGTGGCTCGGTTTCCACCGCATCCTCGGAGTCCCCTCCGGGGTGCTCATCATGGCGGTGGTCGCCCTGGTCATCGCCGTGGTCCTGGCTCGCACCACCTTCGGCCGCTGGCTGTATGCGACCGGCGGCAATCAGCGGGCCGCCGAGCTGTCCGGCGTCCCCGTGCGGAGGGTGACGGTGTGGGTGTACGTCGTCTCCGGGCTCTGCTCAGCGATCGCCGGGGTCATCCTGGCCTCCACGCTGACCAGCGCCAGCCCCACGGCCGGCAACACCTACGAGCTGACGGCGATCGCCGGTGTCGTGATCGGCGGCGCGGCGCTCTCCGGTGGCCGCGGCAACGTGCGCGGCACCCTGCTGGGCGCGTTCGTGATCGGCTTCCTCTCGGACGGGCTCGTGCTGGTGGGCGTCTCCGCCTACTGGCAGACGGTGTTCGTCGGTGCCGTCATCGTGGTGGCCGTGATGCTCAACTCGCTGCAGTACGGCAGGCCGCGGCGCCGGTCCAAGGCCGTCGGCACGACGACCGACGTCGCTGCCGCTCCGGCCCCGGAGCCGGCCGCCGACAGGACCGCCCACGAGGCCAGCCCCTCCGACAGCGGCGAGCCCGGCTCCGATCCCGACTCGCCTCCCGACCGCTCCTGACCACCACTGAACCGCAGGCGGACCTCCTGGTCCGACTCCGATGCTCCCGCGAGGTGCGCATCACCACGAAAGGAATACATCATGGAACGCAGGCACTTTCTCTCCGTGCTCGGCAGCGGGGCCGCGATGGCCGGCCTCGCCGCCTGTGGCGGCTCCTCGGGCGACGGTTCCTCCGACGCGGGCGGCGGCAGCGGCGGAGGGGGCGGCGGCGACGTGGACGGCGGCTTGATCACGATCATCGTCAACGATCCCTCGAACCCGTACTGGAAGACCGAGGGTGACGTCGCCGCGGCCAAGGCGGAGGAGCTCGGGTACACGACCACGGTGGGCGCCCACAAGGGCGACGCCAACACCGAGAACACCCTCGTCGACACCGCGATCTCGAACCAGTCGGTGGCGCTGATCATGGATCCGGCCAACGCCGACGGCTCGATCGGCACCATCCAGAAGGCCGACCAGGCCGGAATCCCCGTCTTCCTCATCAACGCGGAGATCAACGAGACCGGCATCGCCAAGGCGCAGCTGGTCTCGAACAACGCCCAGGGTGCGGCCCTGGGAGCGCAGGAGTGGGTGGAACGGATGGGGGAGGAGGGCACCTATGTGGAGCTGTTCGGCCTCCCGTCGGACAACAACGCCCAGACCCGCTCCAACGGCTTCACCACCACCATCAGCCAGTACCCCGACCTCGAGAAGGTGGGGGAGGAGGTCGCGGACTGGGATCGCACCAAGGGGCACGACAAGGCACAGTCGCTGCTCCAGGCCCATCCGGACATCAACGGTCTGATCTCGGGCAACGACGAGATGGCGCTCGGCGCCATCGCGGCGTTCAAAGAGGCCGGGGCGCTCGAGGGGATCGTCGTCGGCGGGTTCGACGGCTCCCCGGACGCGGTGGAGGCCATCAAGAGCGGCGAGCTCGCCTACACGGTGCTGCAGCCCGTGGCGCAGTTCGCCGAGCTGGTCATCGAGATGGCCGACGACCTCCTGCGCAACGGCACCGAGCCCGAACAGGAGAAGCAGGCGCTGGACTGCATCCTCGTCACCGAGGAGAACGTCGACAAGATGACGGCGCCCTTCACGTACACCGAGTGAGTGTGCGCGCCGCACGCTGACTGTCCGCGTGTCGGGCGACCTGCGGCCCGCGAGGCGGTGACCTCGTCTCGCGGGCCGCACCCCGGGCCGCGTCCTGCGTGGTCGCATCCCGGGGAGGATGCGGCGAGCACCGCACCGGCATCCGCTCGAGCACACGGGGAGAACATTTGTGCTTGACAAATGTTTTGAGGACGTCCTAGGGTCGACGGCGTTGGTCGCGGGCAGGTTCCCGGAGGGTTCCCGCTCGCAGTGGCCGATCATGTCCAGTCCGCACGAAGGAGTGTCCGCATGAGACCCACGCAGACGTCGCGAGCCGCGGCGGTCCCGACCGCCGGCACGGCGCAGGAGACCATCCTGGACCGCCTCGGCATCCCCCAGGTCCTGCGCTGGGGCTTCCTCGGCGTGCTCGTCTTCATGACCGGCAACGGCGTCGAGACCAACTTCATCTCGCCGCACATGGCGAACGTGTTCGGCGGCGGCGACGAGATGATCAACCTCGCCGCCACCGTCATCACCTTCTACTCCCTGGCCACCTTGATCGGCTCCTATCTCGCCGGTGCCCTCTCGGACCTCTGGGGCCCGCGCAGGGTGATGCTGCTGGGCGTCACCGTGTGGGTGGTGTTCCAGGCGGCCTTCGTCGGCGCCTTGGCGACCGAGTCCGTGCCGCTCATCTTCCTGAGCTATATGTTCCGTGGCTTCGGCTTCCCACTGTTCGCGTTCGCCTTCCTGGTGTGGGTCAACGCGGTCTCCCCGAAGGAGCGCGCCGGCGCCGCCGTCGGTTGGTTCTACGTCATGTTCACCGGCGGGCTGCCCACCCTCGGCTCCCTGGTCGCGATCGGCCTGATCCCGGCCTTCGGCGGCGGCATGTTCGGTGAGCGCTGGGCCATGGTCGCCTCCACCGCGATCGTGATCGCCGGCTTCCTGCTCGCCTACTTCGGCGTGCGCGAGGAGCACGGCGACCGCCGCCTCGCCCCCGCCGGTGAGAGCAGCCGGCAGGTGATCTTCTCGGGCGTGGTGCTCGCGCTGAAGAACAAGCGCGTGATGATGGGCTTCCTGACCCGACTGATCAACACCGCCCCGCAGTTCGGCATGTTCATCATCCTGCCCACCGTGATCGCCGAGACCCTCGGGTGGGGCCAGTCCCGCTGGCTGCTGATGACCACGGTCGTCTTCGCCGGGAACATCCTGTTCAACGCGTTCTTCGGCACCCTCGGCGACCGGGTCGGCTGGACCACCACGGTGCGCTGGTTCGGCATCGTCGGCTCCGCCACCGGCCTGCTGCTGTGGTGGTACGTGCCGCACTGGGTACCGGCCGGCTCCGACTGGGGCTTCGTGGTCTCCGTGATCGCGGGCACCGTCTTCGGCATCCTGCTGGCCGGCTTCGTGCCGCTGGGCGCGATCATGCCCGCGCTCGCCCCGGACCACAAGGGCGCTGCGATGGCCATGTACACCACCGCCGCGGGCGGCGCGACCTTCCTCGGCTCCGCCGTGGTCGCCGTGGTCCGCCCCTGGGGCGGGAACGTCGGCGTGGTCTGGGCCTTCGTGCTCCTCTACCTCCTCGCCTTCCTCATGACCTTCGCGCTGAAGGTCGA
>JAKDUN010000208.1 GCA_030457675.1 Brachybacterium sp.
GCGCCTCCTTCCGCACTCCCTCCCACGAGCTGGAGGACGGCGTCGACTTCGTCCCCACCAACAAGTTCATCCTGTGGGGCCACCACTTCACCTCGGTCGCCGGCGCCGCCCCCATCGTGGGCCCGGCGATCGCCGTGATCTGGGGCTGGCTGCCCGCCTTCCTCTGGGTCACCTTCGGCACCGTCTTCTTCGCCGGCATGCACGACCTCGGCTCGCTGTGGGCCTCGGTGCGCCACCGCGGCCAGTCCATCGGCACCCTCTCCGCGAGGTACATCGGTGCCCGCGGCAGCCGGTTGTTCCTGGTGGTCATCTTCCTGCTGCTGCTCATGGTCAACGCGGCCTTCGCGGTGGTCATCGCGGGCCTGCTGGTCTCCACCCCGACCGCCGTGATCCCCACCTGGGGCGCGCTGGTGGTGGCCGTGCTGATCGGCCAGGCGATCTACCGCCTGAAGTGGAGCCTGCCGATCGTCTCCGTCGTGGGCGTGGTGGCGCTGTACGCCCTGATCATGCTGGGCAATGCGGTCCCGGTGGTGCTGCCGGAGACGGTGCTGGGGCTCAGTGCCGAGGCGTTCTGGATCGTGGTGCTGTTCGTCTACGCCGCCATCGCCTCGATGCTGCCGGTGTGGGTGCTGCTGCAGCCGCGCGACTACATCAACGGCCTGCAGCTGTTCATCGCGCTCGGGCTGCTCTACGGCTCGGTGCTGATCTTCCGTCCCGAGATCGTCGCCCCGGCGATGAACGCGAACGTGCCCGAGGGCACCCCGGGCCTGATGCCGCTGCTGTTCGTGACCATCGCCTGCGGTGCCATCTCGGGCTTCCACGGCATCGTCTCCTCCGGTACCTCCTCGAAGCAGCTGGACAAGGAGACCGACGCCCGCTTCGTCGGCTACTTCGGCGCCGTCGGCGAGGGTCTGCTGGCCCTCGGCGCGATCATCGCCACCACCGCCGGGTTCCGCACCGTGGCGGACTGGGAAGCGGTCTACGCCGCCTTCGGCGAGGGCGGGGTGACCGCCTTCGTGAACGGCGGTGGCTCGATCCTGAACTCCGGCCTGGGCCTGCCGGTCTCGCTGTCGGCGACGATCCTGGCCACTACGGCGGTGCTGTTCGCCGCCACCACGATGGACACCGGAGTGCGCCTGCAGCGCTTCGTGGTCCAGGAGATCGGGCAGGTCGTGGGCGTGAAGCTGGGCACTGCGGTCTCGACTCTGATCGTGCTGGTGGTGTGCCTGGGGCTCACCTTCAGCGCCGGCGGCGACGGCTCCGGCGGCATGCTCATCTGGCCGCTGTTCGGCACCACCAACCAGCTCCTCGCCGGGCTCACCCTGGCGATCCTGGCGGTGATGCTGATGCGCAAGCGCCGCCCGGTGCTGCCGATCATGATCCCGCTGGTGTTCGTGCTGTTCGTGAGCGTCTACGCGCTGATCATCCAGCTGGGCGACTTCCTCGCCGCCGGGAACTGGCTGCTGCTGGTGCTGGACGTGATCATCCTGATTGCGGCCGTGTGGGTGATCGTCGAATCCGCGGTCGCACTGAACCGGGCCCGCACCTCCGAGCCCGAGCCCGACGACGAGGACGAGCGGGCGTCCCTCGACGTCGGCGGCTCGAGCGAGTGACCTCGCCTCACAGCCCCTCTCCTGCCGACGGGTCCCCGGACGGACCCGTCGGCGGGGAGGCCCCCCGCTCCGCCCCCCGCACGTCGCGCGCCCCGCGCGGGCGGGCGTTCAGCGACGGCCTGCACGAGTTCTACGTCGCCCCCTACCGGCGCACCTTCGCCAAGGCGCAGCGCGATGAGGACGACCTGTTCCGCATGCTCGTGATGAGCGAGATGCTCGGGGTCCCCAACCCCGCCGCCTACTACACCGCCGAACTGCTGCCCGTGCTCTACGACAGCTTCCATGACTGGCACCGCCGCATGGGGATGGAGCGCTCGCCACTGGAGAACTACCGATGCTGCTGAGACTCGCCACCGAGCGCCGCGTGCTGTTCCTGGGCGGGAAGGGCGGCGTCGGCAAGACCACCGTCGCCTCCGCCGTGGCCCTGGCCGCCGCCCGCGAGGGCCGTCGCGCCCTGGTGGTCTCCACCGACCCGGCCCACAACCTCGGCCACCTCTGGGGCCGGCGGATCGGTGACCGCAGCACCCGGCTCGGCGACGGCGTCGGCGGGCGGCTGATGGGTCTGGAGATCGATCCCGACGCCACCACCGATCGTCATCTGAAGGACGTCTCGCAGACCGTGAAGCGGCTGATGCCCGAGAACCTCGCCGGCGAGGTGGACAAGCACATGGACCTCTCCCGCCGTTCCCCGGGCACCCATGAGGCCGCGGTCCTGGAGCGGATGACGGAGCTGGTGGAGGCCGGGATGGAGGAGTTCGACCTGGTCGTCTTCGACACTGCCCCCTCCGGGCATACGGCTCGCCTGATGGCGCTGCCGGAGATGATGACCGCCTGGACCGACGGGCTGCTGAAGCGCCGCGACAGATCTGCGAAGCTCGGTGCGGCGATGCGCGGGCTCGATCGAGATGCGGACCGCGGCAAGACCCTCCTGGGCAATGCCGCCCCGCGCGATCCGATCGAGGAGCGGGACGACGAGATCCGCTCGATCCTGCTGCGCCGCCGCGACCGCCTGGCCGGGCTGCGAGAAGTGCTCACCGACTCCGCCGTCTGCTCCTTCGCGATCGTGCTCGCCGCCGAGCGGCTGCCGGTGCTGGAGACCATCGAGCTGCACCAGGAGCTCACCCGCACGGGCGTGGACGTCGGCGCGCTGGTGGTCAACAAGCGCTCCCCGGCCGGCCGCGGAGAGTTCCTCGAGCGCCGCCGGGCGCTGGAGGCGGAGCACCTGAGGACCCTCCGCACCGCCCTGCCGACGGTGCCGCTGCAGGAGGTGCCGCTGGGGGAGGAGGACGTGGTGGGCCCGGAGGCGCTGGAGAGGTTCGCGGCGCTGCTCTGAGGGCGCCGGGGCCGCAGACCCACGGCGCCACCGCTCAGGCCGCCTCCTCGACCTCTGGTGGGTTCGGCTTCAGCGTGAGGGCCAGCACGGTCGCGGCCGAGGTGATCACGCCACCGAACACGAAGGCCCACGAGATGCCGCTGGCCTGAGCGGCTTGCGCCGACGCACCGGAGCTGGCGGCGACGGCCGCGCCGAGGGTCAGCAGCGCGATGAACACCGCGGTGCCGAGCGCCGCGGCCAGCTGCTGGAGAGTGTTGAGGATCGCTGAGCCGTGGCCGTACAGCGACCGCGGCAGTGAGCCGAGAGACAGGGTCAGCAGCGGGGTCATCACCATCGCCATGCCGATGCCCAGCGGGATGTTCAGCGCGATGATCAGGCCCTGGGTGGCGTCCCCGTCGAGCAGGAACACCTCCAGCCAGCTCACGATCGCCATCAGCGCGATGCCCGGCACCACGATGGGTCGCGGACCGATCCGGTCGTACAGGGCGCCGATGAGCGGGCCCAGCAGGCCCGAGGCCGCTGCGCCGGGCAGCATCGTCAGGCCGATCTCGAGCGTTCCCATCTCGAGCGCTCCGGTCATGTACAGCGGCAGCGCCACCACGGTGCCGAGCATGGTCGCGAAGCCGATCAGGATCACCAGCACCGAGACGGTGAAGGTGCGCACCCGCAGCGGCCGCAGGTCCAGCAGCGGCTCCTGGCCGCGGGACTGCATGCGCAGCTGGCGGAGGGTGAACACCGTCAGGGCGAGCAGGCCGATCCCGGCGACCAGCAGCGGCATCAGGCGGTTGGTGCCCGAGACGATCTGGCTGATCGAGGCGAGCGCGTAGATGAGGCCGCCGAAGCCGATCGCCGAGAGCACCACCGAGACGGCGTCCAGCTTCACCTTCTCCGGCTCGGTGTAGTTGCGCATGAACAGCAGGCCGATGACCATCGCGACCACGATGATCGGCAGCATCAGCACGAAGAGGTAGTGCCAGGACCAGTGCTCGAGGATGAAGCCGGAGATGGAGGGGCCGAGCGCCGGTGCGGCGGAGATGACCACCCCGACCAGGCCCATCACCAGACCGCGCGCCGTGATCGGCACCAGCGCGAGGATGGTGGTCATCAGCAGCGGCAGCACCATCGCGGTGCCGGCGGCCTGGATCACGCGGGCGCCCAGCAGCACCGAGAAGGTCGGGGCGAGCATCGCGATCACGGTGCCGGCCAGGAACAGGCCCATCGCGACGGTGAACACGTGCCGCACCGACAGCCGCTTCATGAGGAAGCCGGTGGTGGGGATGACCACGGCCATCGTGAGCATGAAGCCGGTGGAGAGCCACTGCGCGGTGACCGCGGTGATCGACAGGTCCGCCATCAGCGTGGGCAGCGCGACCGACAGCAGGGTCTCGTTGAGGATCATCACGAAGGCGGAGACCACCAGGACGGCGATGATCGGGGCGACCTTCACAGTCGTCGGGGCGCGGCCGTCGATGACGGTGGTGCGGGGGTCGTCGGCGCCGTCGCGCGTGGCCATCTCGGCCTCGGCGGAGGAGGAGCCGCCGGCGACGATGCCCGGCGTCTCGAGAGCGGGGAGTTCTCCGGTGGGGGTGGGGGTGCTCGTGGTCATGGGAGCGTTGTGGTGCTTTCTTCCTCGAGGGACCGGATGGCCGGAACCCGGAACCGTCCGCTGGTCAGCGGCGCGGTCAGGTCACCATCCGGTGGTGGCCGACGGACACCATCCGCGACCGCGGTGATCCTTTCACGCAGGCGCCTTTTCGTCACGGTGATATGTAACGCGCCGGCCCCGGTGCGCATTCCCTTGCGCCCCGGCCCGGTCTCTGATGACCCGCGCCCGCTGCGGGCCGGCCGCCCATCGGCCTCCTGCCGATCAGCCCCGATGCTGCTGCCACCACAGCGCCGCCTGCACCCGGGAGTCGAGCTCGAGCTTCATCAGCGCATGCGAGAGATGCGACTTCACCGTCGTGATCTCGACGAAGAGCTGCGAGGCGATCTGCTGATTGGTCAGCCCCGCCGCGACCAGCGCGAGCACGTCCTCCTCCCGACGGGTGAAGGTCGGCGCAGGCCTGACGGGGCCGACGGGAGCGCCCGCCGCGGCAGCAGTTCCGGCGGAGCCCACCGCGGGCCCGGAGGCTGATCCCTCTCCGGACTCGGCAACGCGCCCAGGTGCTCTGGCCGAGAAGCCTTCTACGGTCCGCCCCCGCAGCGCCCCGACCACGGTCCGAGTCGCTGCCGCGGACAGCACCGCATCCCCGCGGTGCACATCCCGCACGGCGGCGAGGATCCGCTGCGGATCCTCGGTCTTGACGAGGTACCCGTCGGCCCCGGCCGCCAGCGCGCCGAGCACGTAGTCGTCGAGGTCGAAGCCAGAGATCACCAGCACGTTCGCGCCGGCCTCGCGCAGCTGCGGAGTGATCTCGATGCCGGTCGCGCCGGGCATCCGCACATCGGTGAGCACCACATCGGGGCGGTGCTCCCGCGCGGCGGCGAGGGCGGCATCGCCGTCGGCGGCCTCGGCGACCACGGTGATGTCCGGGGCGGAGCCCAGCAGCGCCACCAGACCCGAGCGCACGGCGGGGTGATCGTCCGCGACCACCACCCGGAACGGCGGGGTCGGCGTCCC
>JAKDUN010000209.1 GCA_030457675.1 Brachybacterium sp.
ATCAAGAACATCAAACGCACCGGCCGCGGATTCCGCAACCCGGAGAACTACCGGATGCGTATCCTGCTGACCAGCGCCGCGAAAACCGTAGCGTGAACACCCGCCTCAGCAGGGTCATTCACCACGAACCGCGAAGAGCCCGGGAAGGGGCCTCTGATCGCGCTCCTGCTGGGCGGCGCCGGATTCCTCGTGATCGTGGTCGCGATCGTGGCCCTGGTGCTCTCGCAGACCGTGTTCAGCACCGATCCGGAGGATCCCACCGCCGGCGGCGGGACCGGCCCCGAGACGGAGGAGACGGAACGGACCCGCCCGTCGGAGTTCGTCCCCACCGAGGAGCAGACCGACGAGGCCGACGGGGAGACGACCTTCGCCGCACAGCCCACCGTCGACTGCACGGTGCACGACAACGAGGTGGTCACCGAGCAGGTCGACGGCGTCGTCCGGGGCGGGGGCCTCGAGTTCCCCGTGCAGGAGGGCTGGGAGGTCGGCTCCGACTGGGGCTCCCAGGGCGCGTATCTGACCGACCAGAGCTTCGCCCACCAGCCGGTGGAGAACGGATGGTTCACGGTCGCCGGGGTCGGTGCGGTCCAGTTCCCCGAGGAGGAGGGCGGCTATCCGGGGGCGGAGGAGACCGCCCGTGCGATCTTCCGGTGCGGGCTCAGCCGCGACCAGGTCGAGCAGATCTACGACGATCCGCCCGAGCTGGTGGACTACCGCGACGAGGCGACCACGATCGACGGCCACCCGGCGTGGATCGTCAGCGCCGAGGTGCAGATCTCGCAGACCGCGCTGTTCCACACGACCGACGCCTGGCACCTGGTGGTGATCGTGGTGGACACGCCCGACGGCCCGGCGGCCTTCGACGGCGGCGCGGCGCTCGGCCATGACCAGCAGGTCGAGGATCTCGAGGTGATGCTCGAGGGGCTGCGGGTGCTCTGAGGGCCTCCGCGGCGGAGGTGCTGCGGGCGTCGGGCCCGAAGATTCTTCCGCCGGGGTGTCGATCTGCGGACTGCTCGTTCGTCATAGTGGTGTCCGGGCCGCACGGCTCGGTCGAGGCACCACTGGAGGAGTCACCATGAAGTACGTCCTGCTGCTGATGGGGAACCTGGCCGACGATCGCTGCGGCGAGACCGACGAGGGGCCCGGGCCCGAGGAGTTCATCGCCTTCGACGAGGCGCTGAAGGAGGCCGGAGTGCTGGCCGGCGGCTTCGCGCTCACCGATCCCGAGGAGGGCACCAGCCTGTCCAAGGCCACGAGCGAGGCGGAGCCGGTGATCACCGCCGGCCCGTACGCGGAGAGCCGCGAGTTCGTCGGCGGCACGATCGTGATCGAGGTCGACTCGCTCGACGACGCCCTGGCCTGGGCCGCGAAGTGCCCGGGAGCGATCGGGGGCCGCGTCGAGATCCGGCCCCTGGCCGAGTACTGAGCCCCATGGCTCCCGCTGCGGCGCACGAGGAGCGGCCGGCGGACGACGTGCTGGCCCGGGTCCACCGGGAGGAGCACAGCCGCCTGCTGGCCGCCCTCGTGCGCCGCTTCGGCGACCTCGACCTGGCGGAGGACGCCGCCCAGGAGGCGATGGAGTCCGCCCTGCGCAGCTGGCCGGAGCAGGGCGTCCCGCAGCAGCCGCTGGCCTGGCTGACGACGGTCGCCCGCCGCGCCGCGCTGGACCGGGTGCGCCATGACCAGACCGCCGCCCGCCGGCTCGCGGAGCTGCACGTGCGGGAGGAGGCCACCGCCCCTCCGGCCGACGAGGGGCCGCTCACGACCGAGGACGTGCCCGACGAGCGGCTGGCGATGCTGATGGGCTGCTGCCACCCGGCGATCGCCCCGGCGGACCGGATCGCCCTCATGCTGCGGTTCGTGGGGGCGCTGACGAGCGCGGAGGTCGCCCAGGCCCTGCTCCTTGCGACCCCCACCCTCCAGGCGAGGATCACCCGGGCGAAGCAGCGGATCGCCGCCCACCGGATCCCGCTGACGGTGCCCACCGACCCCGCCGAGCGCGAGCGCCGGCTGCCGCTGGTGCTCACGGCGATCTCCCTGATCTTCACCGAGGGGTACTCCGCGACCAGCGGCGACGCCCCGATCCGGCGGGAGCTCTCGGCCGAGGCGATCCGGCTGGCGCGGATCACCCGCCAGCTGCTGCCCGCGTCCGCCGAGGCGCAGGGGCTGTTGGCCCTGCTGCTGCTCAGCGATGCCCGCTCGCCCGCCCGCGAGGACGCCGAGGGCATCCCCGTGCCCCTCGAGGACCAGGACCGGTCCCGCTGGGATGCGGGGAGCATCGCCGAGGGGCTGGCCCTGGTGGAGGAGGCCGCCGCCCGCCCGGACGCCGGGAGCTTCACCGTCCAGGCCGCGATCGCCGCGGTCCACGCCGAGGCACCCCGCTTCGAGGACACCGATTGGGCCCAGGTGGTGGCGCTGTACGACCTGCTGCTCACCCACGGGGAGGACCCGGTGGTGCGGATGAACCGCGCCATCGCGGTGGGACGGACGCGGGGACCGGCCGAGGGGCTCGCGCTGCTCGAGCAGCTGGCCGCGGAGCCGGAGCTCGCCCGCCACCACCCCTTCCACATCTCCCTGGCGCTGCTGCGCGAGCAGCTGGGGCGCACGGACGGGGCGGTGGCCGCCTGGCGGCGGGCGCTCGACCTGGCGGGCGGCATCGCGGAGCAGCGCTTCATCCGGCGCCGGCTCGCACGGCTCGGGGAGTGAGGCGGGGGTTTCAGCCCTTCGCGGAGTCCCTGCTTCCGGACAGGAGCAGCGCGGCCGCGATGGCGAGCAGCCAGCTGTCCTTGGCGACGGGGGTGCCGTCCTGGGTGGGGCGCACTCCGTCGGCCTCGGTCATGCCGGGGGTGCGCAGGTACATCGACACCATCGATCCGGAGAACGCGGCCAGGCCCAGGCCGGCGATCCGCGTGGGCACGAACGGGAGCAGCAGGGAGGCGCCGACGGCGATCTCGCCGTAGCTGAGGAACTTCGCGAACTGCTCGGGGGTGAGCCTGCCCAGCGGCGGCACGCCCTGGGCGGCCATGCCCTGCAGGCCCTCGGCCGCCTCGGCGGGCAGGCCGAGCTTGCCGATTCCGGAGTTGAGGATGAACGCGCCGGGGACGGCGCGGAGGACGGCGGTGCTGAGCGACATGGGAGCTCCTCGGGATCGATTGCTTTCACTTTCAACTATAGGCGACGGCTCGGTCGATGTCGACCCGCGGGACGATACTGGCCCGATGGTCGCCGAGCACGCCCCCGCCGCCCGTCGCCGGCCCGCACCACGATGAGCGCGCTCGCTCTCGCCCTGGTGCTGCTGGCGGCCCTCTGCCACGCGGTGTGGAACCTCGCCGCGAAGCGGGTGGCCGACGGCGGCTTCGCCTTCGTGTGGTGCTACGACGTGGCCTCGGTCGTGCTGTGGGCGCCGCTCGCCCTGGTCGTGCTGGCCCGCAGCGACGCCGGGATCCTCCCCGCGCTGCTGCCGGCCGCGCTGGTCTCGGGCCTGATCCACGTCGCCTACCAGCTCACGCTCCAGACCGGGTACGCCCGCGCGGACCTGGGGGTCGTGTACCCGGTCGCGCGCGGCGTCGGCCCCGTGCTGTCGATGGCGATCGCGATCCTCGTGCTCGGCGAGCGCCCCGGCTGGCAGGCCGGCGTCGGCGCCGCGGTGATCGTCGCCGGGATCGTCGTGGTGGCCATCGGGAAGTCGGCGGCCGGCCGGCGGGGGCTCCGCGCGGGGCTCGCCTGGGGAGCGGCGACCGGGGCGGCGATCGCCGCGTACACGCTGTGGGACAGCTACGCGGTCACGGACCTGGGGCTGCCGCCGGTGGGCTACTTCGTCACCACGTGCCTCTGGCAGGTGGTGCTGATGACCCCCACGTTGGTGCGCCGCCACCGCGAGAGCGTCCGCCCGGTCGCACGTGCGCACTGGCGCGAGATCCTGCTCGTCGCGGCGCTGTCGCCGCTGGCCTACGTGCTGGTCCTGGAAGCGATGCGCACGGCGCCGGTCTCGCTGGTCGCGCCGGTGCGGGAGTCCAGCATCGTGGTGGGCTCGCTGCTGGCGTGGTGGATGTTCCGGGAGCCGGATCCGCGGCGTCGGATCGTGGGCGCGGTGATCGTGCTGGCCGGGATCGTGCTGATCGCGCTGTGAGCCTCAGGGGACCCGCGCGACGACCTCCCCGTGCAGCAGGCAGAACCAGCCGTCGGGATGCTCGGCCCAGCCGCGGATGTCCGCAGCGAGCCGCTCCCGTCCGGCCGCGTCGGCCCGTCCCTCGCGCTGGAGCTGCTGGGCGAAGGGCCCTGCGGTGAGCCTCCCGGCGATGGTCTGCGCCCAGGCCGCGCGCGTGGCGGGTGTGGCGTACAGCCAGGTGGAGGCGCTGGGGGTGACGTCCTCCAGGCCCGCCTCGTGCGCCCAGGCGAGCAGGCGCCGGCCCGCATCCGGGCGGCCGCCGTTGGCGCGGGCGGCCCGCAGGTACAGGGCGAGCCAGCGGTCGAGCGCCGGGACGTCGGGGTACCAGCGGAAGCCCTCGTAGTCGCTGTCGCGCAGGGCGATGATCCCGCCGCGCCGGGTGACGCGGCGCGCCTCGGCGATCGCCGCGACCGGATGCGGGAGGTGCTGGAGCACCTGATGGGCGTGGACCACGTCGACGCTGTCGTCGGCCAGCGGCATCGCCTGCGCATCCCCGACCCGCACCTGCACGTCGAGCCCCTGACGGGCGAGCTCGGCGCGGGTGATCTCCGCGGACCGCTCGGACACCTCGAGCGCGGTGACGTGCTCGGGGCCGACGATACGGGCGAGGTCCGCCGTGATGGTGCCGGCGCCGCTGCCCACGTCCAGCAGCCGCTGCCCGGGGCGCAGATGCGGCAGCAGGTGCGCGGCGGAGTTCTCCGCGGTGCGGGCGCGGTGGCTGTCCAGCACGGCGGCGCCATAGCCGTGGGTGTAGGCGGCGGGCGCTCCGGCGGAGGTGTCTGCGGCATCCGGCATGGCTCGACGCTATGCGGTGCGCGCGGGGCGGGCCAGGGCCGACCATCAGATGGCCGGCACCGGCGGGACGCCGGGCGCGGCTCCCGACCCGGGGATCGTCAGGTTCCGAGCCATGTCCGACCGGAATCGGCTCGGAATCTGACGATCCTCGCCGGGGTGCGCGCTACCGGGGTGCGCGCCGCCGGAGCGAGCTCGTGGGGAGTTCTCCCCATCGCCGCATCGCCGGCCCGCCTCTACGGTGGGGACAGTCGCAGGACGAGGGGCCGGTACGCGGAGCCGGACGGATCTGGAGGGGACGATTCATGAGCGGCTTCTACGGTGCCGATACGGACCAGCTGCGGAGGCACTCCGAGCTGCTCCGCTCTCGGGCGCGCTCCCTCGGTGAGCTGCGCGAGCGCCTGCACCCCGCCGTCGCGGACGAGAGCATCTGGCAGGGCGGCGACGCCGACGCCTTCCGCACCCGCTGGACCTCGCAGACCGCGCCTCTGTTCGATGACCTCGTCGGGCAGCTCACGCGTCAGGCCGGCGACACCGAGAGGCATGCGGACGAGCAGGACGAGGCGTCCGGTCCCGAGGGCTCTGAGGCCGGCGCCGGCGGC
>JAKDUN010000210.1 GCA_030457675.1 Brachybacterium sp.
CAGCCCCGAAAAAACTTCACGCTTACCCTTGACGAAGAACATAGGGACACCCCCCTTCGCAGGAAGGATGCGATGACCACCGCTTCCAGCCCCACCCTCAATCCCGTTGACCCGGCCGGCCCTGCCCTTTCTCTCGCCGAGCAGGCCTACCGTGCCCTCCGGGATCGATTGATCATGCTCGACATCGCGCCCGGCGAGCCCCTGCACGAGGGTCGACTCGCCGAGGAGCTCGGCGTCGGTCGCACCCCGCTGCGGGAGGCGATGAAGCGGCTCGAGATCGACCACCTGGTGGCCTCGTACCCGCGCCGCGGGACCTTCGCGACCCCGGTCGACATCACGGAACTGGCAGCGGTCTCCGAGGTGCGCGAGCCGTTGGAGCCGCTCGCCGCCCGTGCAGCGGCCGAGCGCGCCACCGCCGAGGTGTGCACCGAGCTGCGCGCGGCTCGCGAGGGCATCGAGGCGCTCTCTGCGCAGACCCCGTGGCGCGAGGTGATGGCGCAGGATCTCGCCGTGCACCGACTGCTCTATCGGGCGGCCGGCAATCATCACCTCGAGGAGTCGCTGATCCGCCTGGACAACCTTGCGACCCGTATCTGGTGCGTGGTGGCCGATCGGCTCCCGGACGTGGTCGGGCACATCCGCGAGCACGTCGCCCTGCTGGACGCGGTCCTGGACGGCGAGGCGGACCGCGCAGCCGCGCTCAGCGCGGACCACGTCCGCCACTTCGACGCGGCCATCCGCGGCGTCCTCTGACCCATGCCGGTTCGGCGGCCGGCCTTGACTGTGAGGTCGACCACTGCCACGATTGCCCGCAACCAAGTTGCCATGAATGCAACTCAGCCCCCTCGGGTCAGGACCTCGCATCCCGACGACGGGTGAGTCCGTCGGGGCGGCCCGCAACAGCGCCGTTGGAGGACGCCGATATGCCCACTCCCGATACGACAGACTCGCAGCCCCCGGAAGGCGAGGGCGGCACCGACACCGGGCCGGTCACCCTGCCGCGCTTCCGCGGCCGCCTGATCCCTCCGCTGGACCGCGGCATCATCATGGTGCTGCCTCCGCTGCTGATCGTCGCCGCGGTCACCGCGGTGATCCTGGACCCGGACGGCGCGGCCACGGCCATCGGCCGCTTGCGCACCCTCGTCACCGGTGGCTTCACCTGGTGGTTCGTCGCCTACTCGCTGATCGCCGTCGGTGTCTGCATCTGGTTGTGCCTCAGCAGGATGGGATCCATCCGCCTGGGCGGGCCCAAGGCCCGGCCCGAGCACAGCAAGTTCGCCTGGTACTCCATGCTCTTCGCCTGCGGGCAGGGGATCGGTCTGATCTTCTGGTCCATCGCCGAGCCGATCCTGCTGCGCGAAGGTGCCCCGGTGGTCGCCGACGCCGGGAACCCCGGCCAGGGCGGCGTCGTGTGGACCTACTTCCACTGGGGCCTGACCGCCTGGGCCATGTACTGCGTGGTCGCCATCTGCCTGGCCTACTCCCACCACAACCTCGGCAAGACCCTCACCTTCCGGGAGGCGACCGTCGACCTGCTCCCGGCTCGCATGCAGCGACCGGCCGGCGTCGTCATCGAGCTGCTCGCGATCATCGCCACCGTGCTGGGTCTGGCCACCTCCTTCGGCTTCGCCGCCATGCAGTTCAGCTCCGGCCTCACCTCGTTCACCTCGATCGTCTCCGGGCCCACCGTCTGGTTCATCGTCATCGTGGCGCTCGGCGCGCTCACCGCCCTCTCCGCCTTCCTGGGCCTGAACAAGGGCATGAAGCGCATCAGTGAGGTGAACTCGGTGTTCAGCATCGTGCTGATGGTCGGGGTGTTCGTCTTCGGTCCCACCGTGTACATCCTGGCGAACCTCACCCAGACCTTCGGGGCGTTCGTCGCCCACGTCATCCCGATGAGCTTCTGGACCGGCGCCGAGAGCGCCGCCACGCCGCTCGGCGATTGGTCGGAGAGCTGGAACGGGATCTGGACAGTCTTCATCTGGTGCTGGGTCATCGCCTTCTCGCCGTTCGTCGCCGGCTTCATCGCCCGCATCTCCCGCGGCCGCACGATCCGCGAGTTCATCCTGGGGGTGACCATCATCCCTACCCTGATCGTCATGGTCTGGGTCGCCGTGATCGGCTCCGGCGGCATCTACTACGACGACCTCTCCGGCGGCAGCGTCTCCGCCGATGTCGCCGAGGACACCTCCGCCGGGCTCTTCTCGATGATCGAGATGATCCCCGTGGTCGGCATCCCGCTGCTGATCATCGCGACGATCCTGGTGGCGACCTACTACGTCACCAGCCTCGATTCGGGCACCTATGCGCTCGCCGAGTTCGTCTCGGCCCCGAAGAAGTCCGGCCCGCTGTTCCGCGTGGTGCTGGTGGCCAGCATCGGGACCGTTGCGGTCGTGCTGCTCGCGCTCGGCGGCGCGAATGTCGTCGACACCGTCCAGACCGGCACCATCATCGGCGCCTTCCCGTTCTCCTTCGTGATCCTGCTGATGATCATCAACCTCGTCCGCCGCCTGCGCGCCCGCAACAAGTCGGTGCGGCAGCTGGAGAAGGACATCAACGATCCGCAGCATCGCGCCGAGGACGACACCGTCGACGAGGACGGGATCCCCCGTCCCGATCCGCGCCGCGGCGTCGGTGCCGGCACCTACACCGATCCCCAGAACGCCTACGCCGAGAAATCCTGACGAGAGGACACCCGAGAGTGCCTGACACCGCAGCACAGCAGCCGGTCCGGCTGGCCCACCTGGACGCCCACCGTTTTCGCGACTGGATGGCCCGGGGCGGCTCCACCGTGATCGTCCCGGCCGGAGCCTTCGAGCAGCACGGCCCCCACCTGCCGATGGGGACCGACGCCCTCCTGTCCGCGACCATCGCCGAAGCGGTGGCGGCGCGGATGGGGGCGAAGGTCGCCGAGCCCTTCTCCTACGGCTACAAGTCCCAGCAGAAGTCCGGAGGGGGTGACCATCTTCCCGGCACCATCAGCCTGGACGCCGCCGCCCTCATCGCCCAGGCGCGGTGCGTGATCGCGGGCTTCCTGTCCCAGGGTGTGGCGAACGTGGTGGTGCTCAACGGCCACTTCGAGAACTACCAGTTCCTCTACGAGGCCGCGGACCTCGCGCTCGGTGACCTCCGAGCGGACGGCATCGGGGGCGGGGGAGGGTCCGCGCCGTCGGTGCTGCTGCTGTCCTACTGGGACTACGTCTCGGAGGGGACCTTGGCCGAGGTGTACCCCGACGGCTTCCCCGGCTGGGACATCGAGCACGGCGGCGTGCTGGAGACCTCGCTGATGCTGCATCTGCACCCCGAGCTGGTGGGCATGGAGCGCGCCGTGAGCCATCCACCCGCGAGCCTGCCGCGCTTCGATCGCCTGCCGGTCGTCGCCGAGCGCACCCCGGAGACCGGTTGCCTCTCGGCCCCGGACGGCTCCGATGCCCGCAAGGGGGAACTGCTGTTCGAGCAGGTCGCCGAGGACCTCGCGGCGGATCTCCGTCAGGAGCTCGGCACCGCTTGACGTGACTCAGTGCACAGCACACAATGGGTGCAACGCAGTTGCACGGAACGCAATTCGCGAGCTGCGAGGCAGCGACGCCACCGCACCCGATGGCCGCCCCCGGGCGGCAGTCCGATAGGAGCACCCCATGACGACGACCCCCACCACCGCGAGCTCGGTCTCCGAGCTGGAGCGCGTGAAGACTCTGCACATCGGCGAGAAGCAGCAGCTGACCTTCTCCGACGCGGAGTTCGAGCGTCGCCTGGCCGGGCTGCGCCGGATCATGGCGGAGAAGGACCTCGACGCCGTGATCCTCACCAGTTACCAGGGCATCAAGTACTACTCGGACTTCCTGTTCACCTACTTCGGCCGCAACTACGGCATGGTCGTCACCGCCGACGACACCTGCACGATCAGCGCCAACATCGACGCCGGGATGCCCTGGCGCACCAGCTACGGCGAGAACCTGGTCTACACCGACTGGCGGCGCGACAACTACTACTTCGCCCTCCAGCAGGCCCTCGCCCAGCGCGGCGTGACCAGCCCCGAGCGACTCGGCATCGAGGATGACACCGTCCCGCTGCTCACCCGCCAGCAGCTCCAGGACACCTTCTCCGGCGCCGAGCTGGTGGACGTCTCCCAGGCCGCCATGCGCCAGCGGATGATCAAGTCCGAGGAGGAGATCGCCGTGATCCGCGAGAGCGCACGGATCGGCGACATCGGCGGCCAGGCGATCAAGGACGCGATCCATGCCGGGGTCAAGGAGTTCGAGGTGGCGCTGGCCGGCACCCAGGCGATGACCCACGAGATCGCCAAGGCCTTCCCCCATCGCGAGATCCGGGACACCTGGGTCTGGTTCCAGTCCGGCATCAACACCGACGGCGCCCACAACTGGGCCACCACCCGGGAGGTCAGGGAGCATGACATCCTCTCCCTGAACGCCTTCCCGATGCCCACCGGCTACTACACGGCGCTGGAGCGCACGATGTTCTTCGGTGAGCCCGACGCGGAGTCCCTGCGGATGTGGAACGTGAATGTCGAGGTGCACCGCGCCGGCATGGAGCTGATCAAGCCCGGCGCCGTCTGCAAGGACATCGCCCACGCCCTGAACGAGATCTACGTCGGCCACGGGCTGCTGCCGAACCGCACCTTCGGCTACGGCCACTCCTTCGGCGTGCTGTCCCACTATTACGGTCGTGAGGCGGGCCTCGAGCTGCGCGAGGACATCGACACCGTGCTCGAGCCCGGAATGGTGGTCTCGATGGAGCCGATGATCACCGTGCCCGAGGGGCAGCCCGGCGCGGGCGGCTACCGCGAGCACGACATCCTCGTGGTCGGCGAGGACGGTGCCGAGGACATCACGACGTTCCCCTTCGGCCCGGAGCACAACATCATCCCGGCCTGACCCGGCTGATCAGTCGGCACGCCGACCGCACGACGACGGGGCTCCGCACCAGGTGGGGCCCCGCCGTCGTCCCCGCACCACTGAGCCCGCAGGAGGCGCCCATGGATCCCATCGAAGACGAGGACAGGGACCCCATCGAACGCAGAGACCAGCACGCCTTCGAGTACACGATGCACGAGGGGCAGGGGCCGCTGAGCGTCGAGCACCACTTCGCCGCCGGCTCCGAGCTGACGGTCGCCGTCCAGACCTGGACCCTCGGTGTCGGCGCCTTCGAGGGCATGCACGCCCATGATGATCCGCCCCTGGAGGAGATCTATCTGGTCACCGAGGGGCGTGCCCGCGTGCGCCAGGACGGCGAGGCGTACGAGCTCGACCCCGGGGACAGCTTCCGCAGTCCGGCGGGGACCCCGCACGACCTCGCGAATATCGGTGAGGTGCCATTGCGGGTCGTGGTGATCTGGGGGCCTCCGGGTATCTTCGACAAGAGCAGCTTCGGCTCCTATCTCCGTGCTCTCGATGCCCGCCGACCCACAGACCCGGGAGAACGACCATGACCACAGCCCCCGCCAGTGCGGACGACGCGGGGCCCGGGGCCCCCCGCGGCCCCCGCGGGGCCCACCCAGGGGCGGGGCTACCGCG
>JAKDUN010000211.1 GCA_030457675.1 Brachybacterium sp.
GAGATCGAGGGTGTCGGCTGCGGAATCCACCCCTGCAGGGTACCGAGTCGCAGCGTCCGGCGAGGACGCGGGGGCAACTCTCGTCATACCCAGACAGGTGGCGCTCCTGGAGACCCGGCACCGGCGCCGAGGATCACCCCTCGGCGGCGAGGCGCGAGCAGCAGGAGTCTCCACAGATCCCCCACAGGACACCTCGCGTTCTCCGGCGGTTCACGTTGCTATAGTCCAGAAGATTGCCGTTCAGGGCTCATTCCCGGAGCGGCATCGTCATTCAGATCGCCCACCGCACAGCGCGCGGCGATCGAGTCCGTTCCTGCAGCTGAGGGAGCACGTCGAGCTATGCCGATGCGCACCACCTGGCGTCGAGTCCGCCGCCCGGAGACTCCGATCGAGGCGACTGCACGTCTCGATCCGAGGATGCGGCGCCTCCGAGTCCCGCCGGCCAGCCCCCTCGAGGGCCCCGGGACGGCATGAGCGCCGACCACCACCCCGACACGGGTCGGCCCGCCGCACCCGTGATCCTGGGGACCTGGTCCGGGAGCTCCGGGGCAGGGCTGTGGGAACAGGCTCTTCCGGCATCGGCCTGGTGGTCGGTGCTCGGCGACACCACGGTGTCGCTCGAGATCGACGGCGGTCCGGCGCGGATCTGGAGCGCTCGCTCGGGACGGCGCCGTCAGCTCGCACGAGAGGGGGCGGATCGCCTCAGCCTGGAGCTGGAGGCCGACGGGCCGGAGTGGTTCTGGGTCGAGGGCTCCGTCCGCTCGGTGACCTGGAGCGTGGCGGTGAGCGTCGAGCTGCCGCCGGTCACGGTGGTGATGCCCACCCGCCTGCGGGAGCAGGACGCGATCACCCAGTCCGCCCGTTTCGCACGGATGGACACCGTCCACCGGGTGATCGTGGTCGACCAGGGCGGGACTCTCGCCGAGCTGCCCGAGTTCTCCCGGCTGCGCGCGGAGCATCCGACGATCACGCTGCTGACCCAGCCGAATCTGGGAGGCTCCGGCGGATACGCCCGGGGGATGCTCGAGGCCGCTCAGGACCCCACCGCGGCCGTGCTCTTCTCCGACGACGACGCCGTCCTGTCCGAGGAGTCGCTGCGTCGGATGGTGACCTATCAGGCGCTGGCGGCGCAGCCGACGATCCTCGGGGTACCGCTGTTCTCCTCGACCCGACCCACCCGTCTGCTCGCCCACACCGAGATGGTCGGTGCCCGCGCCTTCCAGTGGCGAGCCGCCGACCGGATGCATGGCGCCGTCGATCTCGCCGGCACCACCCCGGTGGACTGGGGCTTCGTGACGTCTCGGGGCCGCGCGAACTACACCGGCTGGTGGGGAACGCTCTTCCCTCCGGGAACGGCCGCGGAGCTCGGACTGCCCGCTCCCCTGTTCCTGAAATGGGATGACGCCGAGTACGGTCTGCGTGCGACCCGACGCGGCTATGACCACGCGGTGCTGCCCGGGACGTCGGTGCACCATCCGCCGTGGACCGCCTATCGGACGCAGATGACCTGGACTGCCCGGGTCCTGCACCGCAACCGGCTCGCGATCGCCGCCGCCTACGGCGCGGGGCGGGGCGTGATCGCCTCCTCGCTCCTGCACCAGGTCAAGCACGTGCTGGCCGGTCATCTCCTCACCGCGGACCTCTGGGAGGACGCGGTCGATGCCATGCGCGCCGGACCCGAAGCCTGGATGGGCAACGATCTGCATCGTGCACGAGCCGACGGCGAGCGCGTCGTCCGCGCCTGGCACCGCGACCACGACCTGCCCACCGGGACTGCTCCGACTCGCCGCTCGCCGATCGTGCTGCCTGCGGCGGTGCTGCGGGCCGTGCTGAGGATGCTCCGCGGCGACCGCCCGCCCCGGACGATCCTCGCCCTCCACGCCGACGACGTCCATTGGCGCACCACGCTCGGGGCCGACGCCTTCCTGGTCACCGGCGACGACGGCTCGACGGAGTCGGCCTTCGTCGTGCGCGGCACGGACATGCGGCGCGCTCTGGGCCGGTCGCTGCGCTCCCACCTCGGCCTCGCCGTGCACTGGCCCTCGCTGTGCCGCCGGTACCGCACCGAGCTGCCGCGCCACACCACCCCTGATTCCTGGACCGCCCTGTTCGCGGCGGCGTCCGACGAGAGGACGTGAGCATGCCTGCACGCGGGAACGCGCTGAAGCGCACGGTGCGCAGCGTCGGCGGCAAGGTCCTGCGCCGCTTCCGACTGCTCCCCGGCGGCATGCCCGACGGTCTCGGCGACGATGCCGCACTGGCGGAGGCGACCCTGGACGGCGAGGTCCTCGTCTACTTCCCGGACACGATCGACAGCCTGTACCAGCTGCGCAGCTGGTACGGACCGCTCGAAGAGCTGCATCGCACCCAGGGCGTGACGATCGTCTGCATGGACTCCCGCACCGCCGCGGCGGTGCGGGCACAGGTCTCGATGCCGGTGGTCACCATCGCCCTGGATGCCACGCTGGACGCGATCATCCTGCGCAGCGGCACCAAGCTGGTGCTGTACGTGAACTACAACCCGCTGAACACCGCGGCGCTGCGGTCCCGTTCGGCGATCCACGTCTCGGTGCTGCACGGCGACTCGGACAAGGTGGTCTCGGTCTCCAACCAGATCAAGGCCTACGACTACTCCTTCGTCGCCGGGCAGGCGGCGATCGATCGCCTCGAACGCTTCACGACGCTGTTCGACGCCCCGGCGCGCTGCATCCCGGTGGGCAGGCCGTCGCTGGACACCGACCGGACCGAGGTGACGGTCCGCACCGATGACCGCTCCACGGTGCTGTACGCACCGACCTGGGAGGGAGGCCAGGCCTCCGCGGCCTACAGCTCGCTGTGCACCCACGGCCCCGCCGCCGTGCGCTCCCTGCTCGAGGCGGGACTCGGCGTGATCTACCGTCCCCACCCCCTGACCGGGGTGCGCGTGGCGGAGTTCGGAGAGGCCGACCAGCAGCTCCGCGAGCTGGTGGAGACCTCGGGAGGCCTGGTCAGCACGGAGCGTCCGCTGCAGCAGGACTTCGCCGATGCGGACCTGATGCTGTGCGACATCTCCGCCGTCACCGGGGACTGGCTGACCACCGGCAGGCCCCTGATCATCACCCGCCCCGCGGACCCGCAGTCACGGGACGCCGGAACGGCATTGCTGAGCATGTCCCCGCGGCTGACGGTCCAGGAGGCGCCGACGGCCGGCAGCCTCGCCCGGGAGCTGATCGAGCACGATCTGCTCCACGAGGAGCGGCGCGAGCTGATCGAGTACTACCTCGGGGACATCACCCCCGGCGCCTCCCTGGAACGCTTCCTGGAGGCGTGCCGGCGCCTGTCCGCACGGCGCGACGAGCTGTGGGCCCGTATCCAGGAGCAGGAGGGCGCCGGCGCCGCGGACCCCGCCTGAGGACGACCCTCGCCCCGGCGGTGGCGTGGAGCTCGTCCCGCGGCCTCCGCGTGCCTCCTGCCGCGCGCGGTTCCGACTTGTACAGTGAACGACACGTGACATCACGGTGAGGTCACGATGAATTCGACCGACCCGGTCCTCTCCTGCATCTCGCCCCGGAGGGACCGCCGACCGGCACGAAGGGCACCCCTATGTACTCATTGATCCTCCTCAACGGAGGGATAGGCAGCCGCACCGGCGCAGACTCGCCCAAGCAGCTGCTCAAGCTCCGCGGGATCCCGATCCTGGTCTACACCCTGGTCACCGCCGACCGGGTGGAGCAGATCTCGCAGATCGTCCTGAACTACCCGCCGCAGTGGCGGGAGGAGATCGAGGCGGTCCTCGCGGCCTACGCGATCTCGACCCCCGTCACGCTCGTCGAGGCGGGGACGTCCCGCCACGCCTCGGTCGCGGCGATGGTCTCGCACTGCACCAACGATGACGTGATCATCCACGAGTCGGCGCGCCCGCTCGTGCGCAGCAGCGACTTCCAGCGCCTGATCGACTCCGAGCACCGCAACGTCTCGTTGATGTCGGAGATCTCCTTCACCGTGGCACCGGTGGACCCGGAGACCTCCGCGGTGACCGGCACGCTGGACCGTTCGCGCCTGCGCAACGTGCAGCTGCCCCAGAAGTTCGCGAAGTCCGCTCTGCAGGACGCGCACGCCGGTGCCGCCGAGCAGGGGGTCGAGTTCACCGAGGACGCGACCCTGGTCGCGGACTTCGGCCACCCGGTCCACTTCATCGAGGGCAACGACGAGAACCTCAAGGTGACCACCAAGACCGATCTGAAGATGGCCGGGTTCCTCCTGCGCCCTGAGGAGGACGACGATGAGTAAGACCGCCCTCGTCACCGGAGCGTCTCGCGGCATCGGCCTCGAGACCACCCGACGCTTCATCCTCACCAACGACGAGATCACCACCGTGGTGATGTTCGCCCGCGCCTCCGAGGACTTCGACGCCAATGTCGCCGCCCTCGAGCAGGAGCTGCCGATCGGCCGCCGCCTGGTGCCCATCTCGGTCGACGTCGGTGACCGCGACGCCCTCAAGCAGGCCGTCGCGGAGGCCTATGAGCAGGTCGGGAACATCGACATCCTGGTCAACAACGCCGGGTACACCAACCCGGTCCCGCTCCAGCAGGTCGACATGGCCGACTTCGAGAAGACGATCAACGTGAACCTCTACGGTCCGTTCACGATCGTCCAGACCCTGCTGAACCTGGGCAACCGCTTCGACCTCATTGTCAACATCGCCTCCACGGCCGGCATCACCGGTCGCTCGGGCTGGCTCACCTACTCCGCCTCCAAGGCGGCGGTGATCAACATGAGCCAGGTGATGCGCGAGGAGCTGTCGATCTACGGGACCCGCGTGGTGTGCCTCTCCCCCGGCCGCACCGCCACGGCGCTGCGCAAGACCCTCGCGCCGGAGGAGGACCCCAGCACGATCATGCAGCCCGGCCACGTCGCCCAGGTCATCAACACGATGTCCTCGCCGGTGGGCCGGTTCATCGACTCGGAGAACATCGTCGTGCGGCAGTGAGCCCTCACCTCGCCCCTCCGGCGGTCTCGAGCCGCTGAGCATCGAAGGGCCCCCCCCGCGGCGGGGCCCCTAGCCGGGGGGTCTTCTGCGCCCCCCGCCCGGCCGTCGGGTTGTTGTTTGGGGCGCGGGAGTCCGTGTACTTCTTGTACGCCGCGCACACCTCCTTGGTCTCGCCGTCCATGACGAGCTGCCCCTCGTGCACCCACAGCACTCGCGTGCACATGGACTGGATGGTGGCCAGTGAATGGCTGACCAGGAATACGGTGCCCGCCGCCTCACGCACCTCGTCCATCTTCGCTTTGCTCTTCGCGCGGAACGCGGCATCGCCGGTGGCCAGTGCTTCGTCGATCATGAGGATGTCCGGAATGGCCGAGGCAGAGATCGAGAATCGCAGGCGCGCCCCCATCCCGGAGGAGTAGGACTTCATCGGGAGGTTGACGAAGTCGCCGATCTCGGCGAAGTCGACGATGTCCTGGAACTTCTGGTTGACCTCCTTCTTCGACAGACCCAGCGCGAGCGCCCCGATCATGATGTTGCGCTCGCCGGTGAGGTCCT